>PXDR01000066.1 GCA_003566335.1 Cyanobacteria bacterium T3Sed10_344R1 | reverse complement strand
TGCGAGAAGATTTACCCATGAACTTCCAGTCCTTAATTGTGAAGACTGATATGAAGACTGAGTCAAGTTTTATCTATTGTTCAGCTTCTCTGCCCTAGGACAGGTGAGCGAGGTTCTGATTCCTCTATACCATAGGAATAGACAGCTTTTCGTTGCATTAAACAGCGTGCTCTCCTTGATTTAATTGCTTGACTCAGGCTGAACTCAGCTTGCTGACTCTGTATTTTCAAGTGGTTTTGAGCCCTGTTTAGGCACAGTTTGAAGCAGATCTTTAGTTAGGTCTTTGCCTAGAACGGCCTAAAGCGCTGTTTAAAACGGGAGCAGGTTGTAAGTAGGGTGTCCGCTAGTCGTACCAGTCGCTGTCACGACGACGGTTACTCAGTGAGTCGCCCGATGTCTGACTGGACTCCAGATCCTATGGGGTATTGTCAAATGCTCCATCAGGCGCTTCGCAGAGCCCTGGGGCAAATTCTGAAGATCTTAGAGGTTGACGTCGGCAACATAGCGGAAGCTTTGAACGGAGGGCAGCGCTATTCTTGTCATCATCGCTGAGTTATTCCATTAGATCTCAATCTATTAGATCTATTTGATTAGCCGTTACCGTCCCTGAATATCAGGGGGCTAACGAGAGCTAGATCCTCTAGCGCACTTCAGCCCTGGCAGCCTTTGAGCTAGAAATCATCAAGTCTGAAACTGGGTCTCAATCAGCTCACGCTCACGCCAACAGATCCCGATCAGGTTAGTCACCTTTAGTATTTTCCTCCCCGAATCAAGGTTGATTCACTGGTTCCGCCTCTCCCTTCATTTCATCTCCCTAGACGCTTGTTATGACTCAAGAGCCTCAAATTCCCCCAGCCCGAATCTTGGCTGTTGATGATTCTCCCGACAACCTGTTTTTGGTCAAGACCATCTTGGAGGATGAGGGCTACCAGCTTAGTTTTGCTGAAGATGGGCAGGCAGCTTTGGCGCAGATTGAGCAGGCTCCGCCAGACCTAATTCTGCTGGATGTGATGATGCCGGGCATCAGCGGCTACGACGTCACTCGGGCGGTGCGGGCTAATCCGACCCTGCCTTTCATCCCGATTTTGCTGATTACAGCGCACGAAAAGTCCAACGTCGCGGAAGGGCTGGACGCTGGAGCTGACGACTTTGTCCAAAAGCCAGTCGAAATTGATGAGCTGCTGGCGCGGGTGCGGGCATTGCTGCGGCTGAAGCACAGCATTGACGCTCAGACCAAGATTGCCCGACAGCGGGAGGATTTTGTGTCTCGGCTAACCCACGATTTGCGCACGCCCCTAGTCGCTGCCGACCGCATGATGAATTTGATTTTGGGCGGTACATTTGGCCCCATTACTGACAGCACCGAAACGGCGCTTTTGGGCATGGTGGACAATAACCGCAACCTGCTGCAAATGGTCAACACTTTGCTAGAGGTGTATCGCCATGAAGCGGGCCGCAAGCAGATGACCTTCGCCCCCTTTGACCTGCGGGAAGCAGTTCAGGCTGTGGTGCAAGAGTTAGAACCTCTAGCCACCGATAAGGGGCTAACCCTCAAAGCTAGTTGGGCTAAGTCCGCCACAGGCTACCAGGTGGTTGGGGATCGCCTAGAGCTGCGCCGGGTTTTGGGCAATTTGATTGGTAATGCCATTAAGTTTACTGACCGGGGCTGCATTGAGGTGGAGCTGGTCGAGCGGCAAAACGCCGTTGAGTTAACTGTTACGGATACGGGGATTGGCATTGCTGAAACTGACCAAGCCCAAATCTTTGACTGGTTTCGGCAAGGGAACCACATGCGCTCTGGTAGTGGGTTAGGGCTACACCTGTCCTACCGGATTGTGGCGGCTCACCAGGGTCAGTTGACGGTGAACTCAACCCTGGGGCAGGGCAGCACCTTTACCCTGCGACTGCCGATGGAGCCGAGGGCGTTGGCGACTGCCCGCAAATCAGCAGAACCGGGCTAGGCTGTGGAAAGTCGGGATTCGTCGCTGAAATTGTCGAGCCGATTGTCCACTCCTACTAATTTTTGACCACCCCCATTTTTTGACAATCACCATGCTTGCCTCTTCTAGTGTGTCCCGACAAGGGGAAATCATTGAGGTGGTGCTGCGCCACGGCTGGGACTACATGCGGCGGCTGCTGTCTGGAGGCAAAGCAGACGAGCCGGATTTGCCGCCCCCTGCTGTTCTGCGCAACATCCTGACCGATTTAGGGCCGGTGTATATCAAGCTGGGGCAGTTGCTCAGCACTCGGCCTGATTTAATTCCGACGGCCTATGTGGAAGAACTGAGTGAGTTGCAGGCAACGGTGCCGCCCATACCGGCTCAGCAAATGGAGCCGTTTATTCGCCAGCAGTTGCCCCAGGCTCCGGAGGTGCTGTTTAAGGAGATTGACTACACTGCGATCGCAGCCGGGTCAATTGCCCAAACCCACAAGGCAACGCTCCAGGACGGGCGAGTGGTGGCGCTGAAGGTGCAGCGACCGGGAATTGAGCCCCAGGTAGAGCGAGACATTGGCCTAATTCGCGATATTGCCCGTTTGGTGTCTGCCACCCAGTTTGGTCAGCGCTACAACGTGATGGAACTGGCCGAAGAGTTTGGCGATGCCCTGCGGGATGAACTGGACTTTACGACGGAAGCCACCTACACCGAGCAACTGCGCCGCAGCCTCAGCCGCAGCCGCTGGTTTGATTCTGAGCAGGTGGTGATCCCCGAGATTATTTGGCCCCTGACTAACCCCAAGCTGATGGCGATGACCTGGCTAGCAGGTCAACCCATTTTGAAGTCCAAAATAGCTCAGGATGAGAGCTCTGACGCCCTAGAAAAGCGTCGGGCCATCACCACCCTGCTGTTTCGGGTTTTCTTTAAGCAGTATTTTGTGGACGGCTTTTTCCATGCCGATCCCCATCCCGGCAATATTTTCTATCTCGATGATGGCCGGGTGGCGCTGCTGGACTGCGGCATGGTAGGCCGATTAGATCCCCGCACGCGGGCGACGATTACGGAGCTGGTGTTGGCGACGGTGAACTGTGATGCCGAACGCTGTACCCAGCTAACAGTGCAACTGTCCGAACCCCTCGACACGGTGAATTTGACCCAGCTCCAGGGCGATTATTCGCGGTTGCTCTCTCGCTATTACGGTCTAGATTTATCTGAGATCAGCACCGCTGAGGTCTTCGGCCAAGTGCTAGAAACCGGCACCCGCAATCATTTGCGCTGGCCCGCCAACATTGGTCTATTCACGAAGTCTATGGCCAACTTAGAGGGGGTTGCCCGACAGTTTTATCCTGAGGTCAACCTGACGGATGAAATTAAGCCGCTGATGCTGGATTTGTTTCGCCAGCAGATTATCGGCGATGACCCGATGCAAACCTTGCTGCGCACGGGCCTAGAGTTTCGCAATTTAACCCTAGAGTCACCTCGCCAGTTTGGCTTTCTGCTGGATCGATTAAGTGATGAAACCCTGCGTTGGAACTTGTCGATAGCTGAGCTAGATACCCTCAGCCGTAGCGTGGATGATGCCGCTAACCGCCGCTCGTTCAGCACGGTAGTGGCGGCTCTAATTATTGGAGCGGCAATTATATCCACCAGCCAGCAGTCGGTGCAGCTCCAGTGGTTGAGCAATGGCCTGTTTGCGGTGGCGGCTCTTTTGGGGCTGTGGTTAGCGTTCAGCATTTTGCGCAGCGGTCGGCTGCGGGGATAGCCGATTAGGCCGGGTCGGCGGCTGGTGATGTGGCGAGCATTCACAACACCAGTCGATAACTACGATGCCGCTGGCTTCAGGGGGAGTCTCAACCTAAAAGTCGCCCCAGCCCCCGGCGCAGACACCACATCAACTGTGCCGCCGTGTTTTTCCACCACAATTTGCGAGACGATAGCTAGCCCCAGCCCTGTCCCTTTACCCACAGGTTTTGTCGTAAATAGATGGTCGAAGACCTGCTGCCGGGTCGCCTCATCCATGCCGGGGCCATTATCAGTCACCCCAACTTCCACCCAGTCACCCTGCACCGAGGTTGTCAGGGTAATCCGCTGAGGCTGGGCCATCAGTTCGGCATTAGACCGCTGGCTGCTAGCCTCCTCTAGGGCATCAATGGCATTGGCCAGCAAATTCATAAACACCTGGTTCATCTGCCCCGGAAACCCTTCTAGCAGAGGTAACTCTGGGGCGTAGTCACAAACCACCTCAATGGTGGGCCGATTGCCGTGGCCCTTGAGGCGGTGCTTCAAAATCAGCAGCGTGCTGTCAAGCCCCTCGTGGAGATCAAACGGCACCTTGTGATCCTTATCCGCCCGCGAAAAGGTGCGTAAGCTGGTGCTGATGCTGCGGATGCGATCGATCCCCAGATTCATCGACTCCAGCAGTTTAGGGAAGTCTTCTCGCAGGTAGTCTAAATCAATCGCCTCTAATTCTTCTTCAATCACTTCCCCTGGCTGGGGAAACGTTTGGCGATAGAGGTCGATTAAACCCAGGAGATCCTGGGCATAGTTCTTGGCGGGCTGTAGGTTTCCGGCCAAAAACCCAACCGGATTATTGATCTCATGGGCCACCCCAGCCACCAGGTTGCCCAAGGCCGACATTTTTTCGCTTTGCACCAGCTGTAGTTGGGCTGACTGGAGGGTGTCAAGCGCCTTCGCAAGCTCCTGATTCTTTTGCTGAACAGCCGCCTCAACCCGCTTCCGTTCACTCACGTCAAAAATCACCCCATTCCACAGCACCGAGCCATCCGCCAGCCGTTCTGGCTGAGACCGGGCATGAATCCACTTCAGTTGGCCGAACGGGAGGTAAACCTGCCCTTCCCAATCCCAGGGGGTCAAGTTGGCCGCAGATGCCTGGATTGAATCTTGGAGAACAAGCGCTTGGGTCGGTTCAACTGCCGCAAACGGTAAGTCGGCATTCGCTTGAATCACCTCTGGGGCCAGGCCATAAATTTCGCGGCTGCCACTGCTGACATAGGGAAACGATGTTTCTCCCGTCGGCGACAGCTGAAACTGGTAAATCATGCCCGGAACATTGGCCGCTACCTGCTGAAAGCGACTCTCACTCGCCTGAAGTTGGGCCAGGGATTGCTCTAGCCGTTCCGCGTAAACCTGGGTTCGCTGATAAAGCTGGGCATTTTCTAGGGAAATCGCCGCCTGGACACAGAGCAACTGCAGCAGATCCAGTCGGTCAGCGGTGAAGGCTCCTGCCGTCAGGCTGTTCTCTAAATACAGCAGCCCGAGCAGTTGCCCTTGCTGCAAGATTGGCGTGCAAAGCATACTGGGCGGTCGATGCTGCTGGACGTAGGGCTCGCTCAGCCAATCAGCCTGAGTCGCCCCGTGGTTAATCACCGCTGTAGCTTGGCTGCGGCTAACGCTGCGTACTAGGCCCACCGGGAGGCAATCCTCACAGGTCACCAAGGGCTTTGCAGCTAAACTGATCGACAGCCCAGGAGGCGCGGCCTCAGCCTCCGTTTGGGCTAGGGCCACCACCTGCCAATCGTCTGCATCGGGAATCGCATCGTCGGTTCCAGCCGAATCCCTACTAGCCAGATTTTCACCAGCCGGATCTTCAGCAGCCGGATCTTCACCAGCCAGATCTTCACCAGGCGCGACCGCCTCGGTTGAGGCGGTCGGCAGCACCAAGGCACATTTATCGGCCCCACCGACCTCCATCACCACAGTCAGCAGGATGGTCATCAGTCGATCTAGCTCAATCTCGCGGGAGATAGACTGTGCCGCCTGCAGCACCCGATCTAAATCAAGCTGGGAGTCTAGGTTGCGCCGAGTGCCGCTGGTGGGGCTAGAGGAGCGCGATCCACTGAGTTGACGCTCCCCAGGATTGATTGAAGCGTCTAGGGTGGCGTCAGCTAGATCTGAGCTGCCCAGACGCCCCTCTGCGGTCAATATTGGCCCCAACACCGCCTCATAGTCTTGCTCTAGCTGCACCACCTTGGCCCGTGCGCCCCAGCGACCATAGCCGTAGTAGGCCGCCAGTAAATAGCTCTGGGCCACCCGCAATTTGCCCCAGTCAAAATAAAACTGCGCGGCCAGTTCATTGGCTAGGGCGGCATCCTGTTGATAGCCCGCTGCCTCAGCCGCTGCGATCGCATGATCGTAATGTTCCAACGCCGCCGCCCGATCGCCC
>PXDR01000250.1 GCA_003566335.1 Cyanobacteria bacterium T3Sed10_344R1 | reverse complement strand
GATGGTGGGCTTAACTTGGGTACTGGTCATAGAAATGCTCTGAGTAACAACGTAACAACGTGAAGCTGTCGAAAAACAAGTCGGCTAGTTGGCCTAGAACTAATCGGCTAAGTGAAGCTGGTTTTGCCTCTAGCTTATTGCCCCT
The DNA here is from genome assembly GCA_003566335.1 of Cyanobacteria bacterium T3Sed10_344R1. Lineage (GTDB taxonomy): Bacteria > Cyanobacteriota > Cyanobacteriia > Phormidesmidales > Phormidesmidaceae > PXDR01. The sequence goes on along the minus strand of PXDR01000250.1, from coordinate 5,988 downwards.
AGCCTGTTGGGAGTCCTGACTGTTTAAGTCACATCTAAATCATAGTCGTTATGAGTACGACCTGCAATCGTCTCTGCAACTTATACAAAGATAGCCCGTCCCTGACTCAGGAGCCTCTACCTTAGTACCGACTCAATGGTGTCCCTTTTGACAGAGTTGCCCCTGGCGCTACGGCCCAGGGGGTGAGGGGTTGACTGGTTTGCCCCACTTTTAGCGAGCCTGGATGGGCTGACTTGGGCAAGCAGCTTGTTGAGGCAAACTTGTTGAGGCAAAAGAGTGTTTGAGCCGCTTGAGTGGCCTGGATTTGGCATCCAGCAGGGAGCGTGATTGAGATGACTGGCGGATGCCTTTTTCAAACCGCCTCTTCCGTTGATCCCCCTAAGAAGTTACCTATAATACTGATAGCTCTCACTGTAATAGAGTCGAGATCAAGCAAAATTCCCCTCCAGATAGCTTGATCTGCTCCAGCGTCCGGATCATGACCAGCTGATCTCTGTAGAACTAGTTTGCAGAGCGCTTCAGGCTGTTCGACGGCGAGCATCTACCTTATCTTTTGCGTTAGCACTCAACTTCATTTGTCCGTGGCCGTCAGGTTGGCCCGGTTTTACGCTTATGCCACTGCCCGTGCCCACTGCGTTCTGCGGTGCCCAGAGTCCGACAACTGCAATGCCCTACGACATCCTGCTAATTGACGACACTCCGGATAACATTCGGTTTTTGTCTGCGATTCTGCAAGAACAGGGATACAGCGTCCGTAAGGCCATTACTGGGCAGATGGCTCTGACGGCGGCTCAGGCGTTGCCCCCAGACTTAATTTTGCTGGACATTAACTTGCCCGATCTCAAGGGCTACCAGGTTTGTCAACAGCTCAAAGCCAATGAGGCGACGGCGGCAGTGCCGGTCATTTTTCTCAGTGCTCTCGACGATACGCGGGATAAGGTGCAAGCCTTTGAGGTCGGGGGGGCTGACTATATCACCAAGCCTTTTCAGGTTGCTGAGGTGCTGGCTCGAATTAACAACCAGCTGACCATCCGCACGTTGCAGCAAGAGCGGGAAGCTCAAAATGAACGCCTGAAGCAAGCCCTGGCCGATCTGCACCGCACCCAAAGCCAACTGGTGCAGAAGGAGAAGATGGCGGGTCTGGGGCAAATTGTGGCGGGGGTTGCCCATGAAATCAATAACCCGATTAGCTTTATTTCTGGCAATCTGAAGCCGGCTCACCAGTATGTGGATGACTTGCTGGCCTTGATTGAGCTTTATGGTCAGGAATATCCTGAGCCAACCGATGCGATCGCAGCCCTGACCGAAGAGATTGACCTAGACTTTCTGCATCAAGACCTGAAGAATCTGATGACCTCGATGCAGTCAGGGGCTGATCGGATTCAAGCGGTCATTTTGGCCCTGCGGGTATTTTCCCGCCTGGGCGAAGCTGATTTAAAGCCGGTTGATCTGCATGAGTGCTTAGACAGCACCCTATTGCTGTTACACCATCAGCTCAGCGGCCAACAGCGCGGCTGGCCGATTACCGTGCATAAAACCTACGGCGACTTGCCTGAAGTCACCTGCTTTGCCAGTCAGCTCAACCAGGTGTTTTGGCATTTAATCACCCATGCCATTACTGATTTAGAAACCCGGTTCGCGGATTGGCAACCGACAGACCCAAAAGACGTCCCAGCTATTTGGATTGAAACCCAGGTGAATGCTAAGGGCGTGACGCTTCAGATTCGCGATAATGGGGTGGGGCAGTCCGCCCAGGCAGAGCAGCGTCTGAGTGATCCCCTGCTGGGGCCGACCGTGACCGATTCTGGCGCTTGGGTGGGCTTAGCGACGGCATACCAAATCGTGGTGGAAATGCACAAGGGGCAACTCGTCCGCCGCCCGGCAGACGCTGGCCCAGGAACCCAGTTTGAAATCAAGCTGCCCCTACAAGTGTCAGCAAAATCGTCAGTTGAGGTTTGACCGCCTCCCGCCGCTGCGAACTTAGCCAAAAACTATGAATAACGCTCCTCTCCGCCAATGCGATCGCCAGTTTCAGCAGTTTGCCCAGCCGCTACCGGTGGCGCTGCTGTTATTCGATCAGGCCGGGACTTTGCTGGTGGCTAATCCGGCAGCGCAAACGTTGTTGGGGTTAGCGCCCCAAGTCATTGGGCAGTCCCATCAACAGCTACAGTGGCTCGGGGTCGATCAGCAGCCTTTGGCCCCTGAGGTCAACCCGATTCAGCAAGCCCTAGCCACTGGTCAGCCTCAGACCCAAGCCGTCCTGGGCTGGCAACAGCCGTCTGGTCAAATCCGCTGGCTAGACGCAACGGTCGATCGCCCCCAATGGCTGGAGGCAGGTCTAGAAGCCAATCTAGCAACAGGTACAGATCTAGGGACAGGTTCAGAGACGGACAAAGCCACCCAGCGCTGGGTTTGTACCCTGCAAGATATCACCCGGCAAAAGCAGGCAGAGGTCACAATTCAGCAGGGAGAGCAGCGACTGTCTCTGGCGGTCGATGGGGTGGCTGACGGTATCTGGGACGTGGATTTGCGTCAGCAGTCTTACTATTTCTCGCCCCGCTGGAAGGCTCTGTTGGGTTACAGCGACAGCGAATTGCCCAACAGCGGTGAGGCTTTCTGGTCACGGGTGCATCCCGCAGATTTACCCCGAGTCAAGGCGACCTATGATGCCTACTTGAATCGGCAAATTGCCCAGTACGAAGTTGAGTTTCGGGCGCAACACCGGGATGGCGGCTGGCGCTGGATTTTCGCTCGGGGAGCGGCCCTTTGGGATGATCAAAATCGCCCCTATCGCATGGTGGGTTCCCATACAGATATCACCCAGCGCAAGCTGTCTGAGTCGCGGCTGCGGCAGCAGGTGAACCTCGCTGGATTGCGATCGCAAGTTGCCACCGCCCTCACCGAAGGGGATAGCCTCAGCGACATGCTGGAGGGATCTGCGATCGCAATCCAGAGCTACCTCGGAGCCGATGGCGTCCAGATTTGGATCATGGCCAAATTCCCCCAAGAGCTCCAGCTCCAGGCCAGTAGTGGCACCTATCCCAAGTTTTGGGATACTCCCAAGCCCCTTTCTTTAGGCGAAACCGTCATTGGCGAAATCGCCCACCAGCGTCAGCCCTACCACACCACCGACGCCACCGCCCTGCCCGGGCTCTGTGACCGGCTTGAAGGCGTTACCCATCCCGCGCCTGAGCCCGTGTTTGCCGGTTATCCGCTGATGATTAAGCAGCGGTTGGTTGGGGTGGTTGCCATCTTTGCCTGCGCTCCCCTAGACAGCGATGCCCTAGAGGAGATGCCAGCCCTCGCCACCAGCTTGGCCATCGCCATTGACCGCAAACAGTCCGAAGCCGCCCTGCTCAAAAGCGTCGAGCGAGAAATCGCCCTGAGCAAGATCATCCAACGGATGCGGCAAACCCTGGATCTTGAAACCATCTTTCAGTCCACCACCCGCGAACTCCAGCAGGCGATTCACTGCGATCGGGTTGTGATCTATCGCTTCAACCCCGACTGGAGTGGCGAATTCGTGGCAGAATCCGTCACTGACGGCTGGGAGCGGCTGATGCTCAAACAGCAGCAGACCGATAGCCTGGGTGCGATCGCCGTAGATCGGGCCGATTGTGTGGCCCGCGAACTCGACCCTGACATCGTCGTCCAAGACAGCTACCTGCAAGAAACCCAGGGCGGTATCTACCGCATGGGCATCAGCTATCGCTGCGTGCCGGATATTTTGCAGGCTGGGTTCGATAACTGCTACCTTGAGCTGCTGGAATCCTTTCAGGCTCGGGCTTACGTCATTGTCCCCATATTTTGCGGCGAACAGCTATGGGGGCTACTCGCCAGCTACGAAAATGCCGGGCCTCGCCAGTGGTTCGACTCCGAAATCAAAATGATGGTGCAAATTGGCAGCCACCTGGGGGTCGCAGTCCAGCAAGGTCAACTGCTGGCCCAAACTCGGCAACAGGCCAATCAACTGCGCCAGGCCAAAGAAGCTGCCGACACCGCCAACCAGGCCAAAAGCGAGTTCTTAGCCCAGATGAGCCACGAACTGCGCACCCCCCTCAACGCCATCCTGGGCTTTACCCAGGTGATGCAGCGAGATCCCACCCTCCCCATCGACCACAGCCAGTTTGTGGACATCATTGGCCGCAGCGGTGAGCACCTGCTGACCCTGATTAACGACATTCTGGAAATGTCGAAGATTGAGGCCGGTCGGGTTTTGCTCCATCAGACTGACTTTGACCTCCACCAACTGCTCACCAGTCTAGAAGAGATGCTGCGGCTCAAAGCTGAGTCAAAAGGGCTGCGGCTTCAGTTCCAGCGCAGCGTCGGCGTCCCCCGCTACGTGACAGCCGATGAAGGCAAGCTGAGGCAGGTGCTGATTAACCTGTTGGGGAATGCCATCAAATTCACCGACCAGGGCCACATCACCCTCCGGGTCAGCCTTGGCGGCACGGGCGACTTGGTGGCCTATGCCCAGGGAAGCACCCCCGCCCCCATGACCTTGCTGCGCTTTGAGGTTGAAGATACCGGCCTTGGCATCAGTCCCGACGAAATCCAGACCCTGTTCCAAGCCTTCCGCCAAACCCAGTCGGGCCTGCGATCCCGGGAAGGCACCGGGCTAGGGTTGACCATTAGCCAGCAGTTTGTTGGCTTGATGGGCGGCGAAATCACGGTAGAGAGTGAGTTGGCCCAAGGCTCGACCTTTCGCTTCACGATTCCTGTGCAGCCTGGCCGCGCTCCGCAAACGGAGCTATCGCCCCCCCGCGCCCATGGGATTGTCGGCATTGCCGACCCTGAGATCCCGCCTCGGGTGCTGATTGTGGATGATGATGTCACCAGCCGCCTGCTGCTGGTCAAGCTGCTGACCAGCGTCGGCTTTGAGGTTGAAGAAGCAGAGAATGGTCAAGTAGCCCTGGACTGCTGGCGACGGCAGCCCCATCAACTGGTTTGGATGGACATTCGGATGCCGGTGATGAATGGCTACGAAGCCACGCGACAAATCAAGGCGGCCCCAGCAGGCGCAGACACGGTCGTAATTGCCCTGACCGCCAGCGCCTTTGAAGAACAGCGCCAGCAAGTCCTCGATGCGGGCTGTGATGACTTCATTCGCAAGCCATTCCAGCGAGAAGAACTGCTGGAAAAAGCCGGTCGCCACCTGGGGCTCACCTACCGCTATGCCGATGACCCAGTAACGTCAGCTATCGCTCAGCCCATCATGGCGTTTGATGAGCAGACTATTTGCAGTCTTTCCTCAGACTGGTGCGAAAAAATCTACCAAGCTGCGGCCCAAGGCAGTGACCACTTGCTGCTCAACCTGATTCAGCAAATGCCGCCAGAACAGGCCGACTTCGCCAACCATCTCCAGTATCTGATCAGCGAATTCCGCTTCGATCAAGTGATGCGTCTCAGTCAACTGGCCCAAGCTGCACCCGCCCAATCCACCTAAATCAACCGCTCCAAGCCGATGATAATCAGCAAAGTGCCCGGGAAATAGGGTAGTTGCTTTGTCCAACGATGGCCCGACATCCAAATTCCGGCTCGGATGCCCAGGTAGATAAAGGCGCTACTCATCAAGGCCATGGTCAGAATAATTGACCAGGGGGAGTAGCCCAGCAGCCGAATACCGATGCCAGCGACAAAAGAGTCTAGGGACACCGCCAAGCCCAAGATCAGGGCTTCATCTAGGGAGATGGATTTGGAGTGGTCAAAGTCTGCTGCCGCTGGCGATCGCAAAATTTCTGGGATTGCCTCAATCTTGTGGAGGTACTGCTGCGGCAGGCTGGTTTGCGAGGACGGTTCCTTAGGGTCTGAGCGATCAGGGCTGGGAGCCGAACGTTGCTGCGATCGCAGTTGATTCACCACCGCAAAGCCGCCAATGCCGATCAGCATAATGCCGCCCAGGGCTTCAGTTAGGCCAGGAGAGAGCACCGCCACCACCGCCTCTCCTGCGACCATTGCCAGCAGCAGGGTTAGGGCTGTGCAGAGGGT
>PXDR01000490.1 GCA_003566335.1 Cyanobacteria bacterium T3Sed10_344R1 | reverse complement strand
GCAAGATGGACGCCCGATTGTGGCCCGGGACTGGATCAGCCAGATCTATGACAGCGTTTGGCCCATCGCCAAACAAAACGGTATCGGCTGCTTCTTAGTGCCCCTGAAAAAAATTCTGCGCGACGGCAATGAAGCCCAACAGTGGCTCCAGCGCTATCACCAAGGACAAACTAGTCAAGACATCATCGCCCAGGCGATTCAGGCTGCCCTAGTTCAAGAACAATTTCTAGAAACAGACCTCTGCCAACCCTTAGGGCAACCGCTAGTGGCTTAGGACAGGGCAACTCGCACCATCCCCGTGCAGTCCCCGTACAGCCCCATTGACGCCAGTTCAGCTCTAGCGTTTTAATCACGGGAGTCTGAGTCACGGGACACCCTGCGTCATTGATTAGTAAGACCTATCAATGACGCCCTAGTGATACCCGTGACCTGCCGGAATTTATGCAAGGAATCGCGCATAAATCGCAGAGATCATTCCCTGAGCCGTTAAAGACGGCTGATCAAGGTGCTGGCCTAAGTATCTATACAGACAGTACAGATACAGACAAATCGTAAAGACACAGATAGGACAACGGCTGCAACTATGCCCAAAATCGTGCTGGTGAACCCGCAAATCCCCCCCAACACTGGCAACATTGCCAGAACCTGTGCCGCAACTGGCTGCGAACTCCATCTGGTTGGCCCTATTGGCTTTGAATTAAGCGATCGCTATCTCAAGCGAGCGGGCTTAGACTATTGGCCCCAGGTTGACCTGACCTATCACACCGACTTCAGCCAGTTTCAGCAGCACTCCCAAGCCATCGGCGGACGCCAAGTAGGATTCAGCACTGCCGGACAGTGTAGCTATGTAGATTTTGAGTTCCAGCCAGGGGACTGGCTGCTATTTGGTTCTGAAGGCGATGGGCTACCGCCAGCCGCCGTGACTCAATGCGATCACCTGCTGCGAATTCCCATGCCCAAGGGCGGAGTGCGCAGCCTCAACTTATCGGTAAGCGTTGGGGTTGGCCTGTTTGAAGCCCTGCGGCAGACCGGGGCGCTCACCGTCTAAAGGCTTCCCTCACGAGCGAGTCACAGCCTGTCGGCATTCAATCACCTCTCAGGCTCCACGCCAACAGCGTCTTGGCGAAGAGGAGGCGACACTTCCGCCAACTCATCCCAGCGAGTCAATCCATCCTCATATATCTATATCGACTTAAATACCAACTTAGGCAGCTGGCTGCGGCAATTAGGGAGAACAGATGTCCGTAAACGCAGCGGATGTTGTCGAAAACCTCGGGGGTAGCACTGTTCTCTTTGGCAAAAGAGTGGTCTAAGCTACCAAAACCTGTTCGATCCAATAAGTAATTTCTATCCAGACAACTGAAATTTCGCGCTTATTTAGCGCCTATTCGGTCATTAAGGTTCAATATCAACCTGTTCAGCTGGCATTATCAATCTACTTTTGTCAATCGCCAAATTCTGTCCATAGCTTGGCTTTCCGGCGCTAGGGGCCAAGGCTTTAAGGCTTTTTAAGCGCAGTAATTTAAGCCTTAGAGGCAAGTTGTCAAGGCTCGTCGCCATTTTCTTAAAGGCGCTGCATCTCAATCACCACAAGGCATTCGGGGTTATGAACTTGAGTCTTAACGACGACCTTTTACGCTTCCCACCCATGACAGCTTCAAATAAGGCTGCTATATTCCGTAACTGCGCTGTTCTTGATGTCAACACCGACGAAGCCAAAGGCGATTTTTTGTTCCCTTACGGTTGACTTGGGTTGAGGGTTGAGTTTTCATCTTGTTTGTGTAAACTTGCCTAAATCAGAGGTGCGGGGTAATGTGGCCTAGACAGTTTTTTAACTGTCCTGTGGCACCCAGTCCAGATGCAGCTACTAGGGGTCTGTCCCTGTCATCGTTCCAGCTCGCTATCCGGCGAGGTCAGCAGACCACAAGGTTGCCATCGTCCAAATCGCGGCTAAACGTGGCCTAGTTGATTCCGAAACAGTTAAACGCTGGTCATTAGGAGGTCGTTCCTTGAAACGAGCAATTCCACAAGAACCTAAGCCTGAGTCATGTCAGTTGCCCGAATGGGACATGCTGGTTCACTCAGACGAGCATCAGCGAGAGGGTTCTGAAGGCTCCCGCAGAGTTCGTAACTCTGCTGCCATGCTCGGCCTTGCTCTCTCCGTGGGTGCGTCGAGCATCTTTTTCCCTCGCCATAAGGAAGCAGCAGCGGCAGAGACGCCTTCTGCTATCCGCTTGGCCTCTCGGCTCTCCCTAGGGATGCCCCTAGCCAATCTTCCCGATTCGGGTTCAGCAGGGGGTTCCTCCACCTATCACACGGTGGCTCCGGGCCAAACCCTATGGCAAATTGCCCAAGTTCACGGGGTTGAGATTGACGTCATCAAAGCGGCGAATGGCGTCACCCCTGAATCGACCCTACAGCCCGGTCAAGTCTTAAGAATTCCTGCCCGTCCAGCTCCAGCCGCCTCAGCTCCGGCTCCGTCAGCTCCGGCCCCAACAGCGAGTGCTCCAGCGACCCCTGAGCCTGTTGCCGAAGTCCCGGCAATTCAAGCGGAGTCTGCACCCAAGGTCTCTGAAGTTAATGCAGACCTGCCTACAGATTTGACGGAGAAGTCACTTCTCGTCACCGAAGCCGAGGACTTGGATGAAAAGTCCCTGCTAGTTCAAGAGTCTGAAGACCGGGAGCCCAAGCTAACGGCTAAGGCTGACGTCTTAGAGCCCCTAGAATCTTCCCAGCGTCCGACCCCGACTGAGGCAAGTGAAGAACTCGCCGAGGCTCCCAGTCGCGATCGCAGCCAAGTCAGCTTCTCAATTCAGCCCCGCTCCACCGTAGATGCGGCGGCAGACTCGGTCGAGGCAGAAGCCACTGCCGATGAGCCAGTGGTCGAAGCGCCAACCGAACAAGTTGCGGTTGAAACTTTTGAACTCGATCAGCCTGGGGAAGCGCCCACCACGGCTGTTTCCGATCGCGATCGCTCTGAAGTAACGGTTGCTGAAGAAGAAGGCCAACTTCCTGAAGCGCTGCTGTCAGAAACCCCGATTGAGGTTGCTCGTCTAGAGCTGCCCGACTTAGACGGGTTTGAGTCAGCAGAAGACTCCGTAGAGCTAGAGTCCTTCACCCAGGTTGAGCAGTCAAGCCAGCAGCTAGCAGCCCTGATTGATCAAGGGGAGCGCTCTGAGCAGAGTGACCTGTTGACCGAAGAGTCAGCCGCCCCGACTGCCGAGCCTGCGGCCCAGCCGAGTGCCGTCAGCGCCTATCAAATTCAGCCTGGGGACACCCTAGAGACCATCGCTCGCGCCCATGGTGTCGATCGCAACGAAATTGCTCAAGCCAATAACCTGAGTAATCCCGATCGGATTTTTGCCGGCGCATCTCTGACAATTCCCAGTACAACTCAGCTAGCCTCTAGCGCTAGTCAACCCGTGGCGGTTCATCCGTCCCTTGACTCTCGCTTCCGACCGGCTGAAGTGGCTCCCCAAGAGGTGCCTGATCGGCCTGCAGCCCAGATTGAGGACTCCCGTCTGCGGATTGCGCGGCTTCAAGCCACCACCCTGCGCAGCAGCAGTTCTGACATTGCTCGACTGCGGCAGCAGCTTCTACAGTCCTCTGGTCTCGAAACCGTCGAAGAACTAGAAGAAGCAGCGGCAGCAGAGTTGGCTGAACCCGCAGAAATGACCGGGCAAGAGCCTGAGTCTGGAACTGCGATCGCAGCCGTTGCCCCTGAGGCAGCCGCTGAAGCAGCAACCGACGTTAGCGCAGAGCCTGACACCGAGCAGCTAGTCAGCCAAGTCCGAAACTTGCGTCAGTCTTCGGGCGATCGCACCGCAATCTTGGCTCGCCTTCAGCCAAACCGTCAGACTGAGGCCGTCACCCTGGAAGCGCCGGTTGACGTTGAGACTGCCGAAGCCCCTGCCGAAGAAACCCAGGTCGCTGCAGCCGCAATCAACCCAGAGTTTCGCAACCGCAACCGTCCCCAAGAGGTTGCCCCAGCCGAAGCAGCACCCGAAGCTGACGGCGGCGTCACAGGTGAGCATGCCGAGCTAATGGCGGCAGCTCCCCTGGGTTCAGAAGCCTATGCGCCGATGAACAACCAGCCCGTGGGTCGGCAAGTGTCCCCCGGGATGCCAATGCTGCCGGACGCTAGCGAATATCTGCCGGAAGCGCCCAACCGTTTTGATGGCTTTATCTGGCCTGCCAGTGGGGTGTTCACCTCCGGCTACGGTCAGCGCTGGGGTCGGATGCACCGGGGTATTGACATTGCTGGGCCCGTGGGTACCCCCATTGTGGCGGCAGCCCCTGGCGTAGTCGTCACCTCTGGCTGGAATGCGGGCGGTTATGGCTACATGGTGGACATCCGTCACCCGGATGGCACCGTGACTCGCTATGCCCACAACAGCCGGAACATGGTTCGGGTTGGTCAAGAAGTGCGACAAGGGGAGCAAATTGCTGCCATGGGTAGCACCGGATTCAGCACCGGCCCCCACGTTCACTTTGAAATTCATAAGCCTGGTCAAGGCACCGTGAACCCCATGGCTCACCTGCCTAGCCGTTAAAGGCTGTATCGAACGGGGCATCAGCCCGATTCGTAAATCCTGCTTCATGGGTCTGGATTCATCAGGGAAGGCTAAGCCTTCCCTGATTTTTTGTTGCGGATAGGTTTATCTTTGGGCTTATCTTTGGAGCCTGTGTAGGCGCAACCCGAACAAGGGACATGGGTGGGGGAGGTGATTGCTGGGGAAATGCTCTGAAAATACGATGACGGCTTTGAATCGTTCCCCTATTTGTGTTAATTTACTAAAGCTGAAATCATAAAACTCAGCAGTTGGCTCAGTAGCTCAGTGGTTAGAGCAGGGGACTCATAAGCCCAAGGTCGCAGGTTCAAATCCCGCCTGAGCCATTTCAAGTTTGAAGTTCATGCCGTTCTGGTCAGCCTGGCTAGACTGCATCCGGCTACTCCCAGGGGCACATGGGACAGATATGATAGGGTCGGCTAGGCTAAGGTCAGGCACCTGCCCCAAAAGAGCGGCTGTAAAGCACTGCTGACCAGTCAGCATCTCTGCCAGATCTCTGATAAAACGGCATAGTCTAATCGGTTAAACGTGTTTTCTAGGAGACCCAACCCATGACTTATCAGCATGAGGAGTGTCTGCGGGTGGGTCATGTGGCCCCAGATTTTATTGCGACTGCTGTGGTTAATCAGCAGTTCAAGACGATTAAGCTGTCTGACTTTCGGGGACAGTACGTCATCCTGTTTTTCTATCCCCTGGATTTCACCTTTGTTTGCCCCACAGAAGTCACTGCCTTTAGCGATCGCTACGGCGAGTTTAGTGATCTCGGCTGTGAAGTCCTGGGGATTTCGGTCGATAGCGAGTTTTCTCACCTAGCCTGGATTCAGACCGAGCGTAAGCTAGGCGGGGTGGGTGACTTGAACTATCCCCTAGTCTCTGACCTCAAAAAGGAAATCAGCACAGCGTACAACGTCCTGGATCCTGATGCGGGGGTTGCGCTGCGGGGCTTATTTATCATCGATCAAGATGGGGTGATCCAGCACGCCACGGTGAACAACCTGTCCTTTGGTCGTAGCGTCGATGAAACCCTGCGGGTGCTGCAAGCCGTGCAGCATGTTCAGTCTCACCCTGAAGAAGTCTGCCCAGTGGGCTGGCAGCCTGGGGAGCAGACGATGATCCCCGATCCGGTTAAGTCCAAAGACTTTTTTGCTAATGCGGCCAACTAATGTCGCTAACGGACGTTGCGAGCTAAGTGGGTGGAAAGTCAGTCGATCTGGGGTGCGGGGACTGAAGCTTGAGAACCAAGGTTACAAAATTTCCTGGGGGTGTCCTAGGCTTGAGACCGAGCGATACAGTAGGGACAGCTTTGGCAGCTGGCCTATTCTCTTTTCAAATCTTCTTCACGCAACCTGCGTTTAACCTCACTTAACCCAGATTTTGGATGTGCTCTCATGACGATTACACCGCTTGAAATGGAATCAACGTCCCTCACGACTGCAGAGCCTTTAGACGTGGTGGAAGTGATTGAAACCGTCATTTCCAGCCTGGAACAGGACGAGAGCGCTATGGTCAGCCATGGCGATGGGGGGCATCTCTGGAAGTTCAACTACGGCACCGTAGAAGTGTTTG
>PXDR01000414.1 GCA_003566335.1 Cyanobacteria bacterium T3Sed10_344R1 | reverse complement strand
CCACTTCATCACTGGCTAGCGCGTCTACCAGCACATCGTGAGCTCGGGGATCTTTCAGGTTGCCGAGGGACACAGCGGCACTAAACCGCACTAGCCAATCGGTATCTTCGTAGAATGCTCGCACCAAAAACTCAAAGGCCCGCTGGTCTTCGAGATAGCCCAAAGCTCCGGCAGCATCGGCCCGGATACCGTAGTCGGGGTCAGTCTCCAGCAGCTTGACTAAAATCGGAAAAGATTCGTCATTGGGCTTGATCCCCAGGGCAAACACCGCCATAGAGCGGATTTGCAGGTTTTTATCGTTAAGAACTTTTTTGATCAGGGGAGCCGCCTCTTGGGCGGACACATCCCGCAGAGAGGCCAACGCCACCATGCGATCGCGGGAGTTCGTGCTGTCTAGGGCAGTTGCGATCGCAGCGAGGTCTGGCTGACTCATAGAACGTTACAAAGCTTAATAACACTGTCTCCATTATAGAGACTTAGCATCAACACTTGGCTCGTCTTCAGCAAAGCGAGCTTTTTGGCCTCAAGCAAGTTCGCCTCAAGTAGGGAAAACTGATCTCAGGCAACCTATGGCAAGTCTAGATCTAGGAAGCGCAAATCCAGCGCATTACCACACTTATTGCATCATTAACAGCGTTAAAAATCAACATTAAAAATCAGATCGTCCGTGATTCCAGATTTAAACAGTCAGAGATAATATGTATGGGTGTTCTGAAAAATGCCGAGACGGAATCCGCATAGAATCAATGAGAATCTAGTTCATATCTTTATAAAAAACTTAAAAAGTCATTTATGCCGCATTTTTAAGCAGGCTTGAGAGAATTTCATGCTCGACTTCACCCTGGCAGTTTGTACTTACAATGGCGTAAATCGACTACCGGCAGTGCTAGATAGTTTGCAGCAGCAAATTAACACAGAGAATATCCAGTGGGAAGTCATGGTGGTAGACAATAACAGCTGCGATCGCACCCCCGCAGTTGTCAAAGACTACCAAGCCTACTGGTCTTTGACCAACCCTTTGCGATACGTGACAGAACCTAAGCAGGGACTAGCCTTTGCCCGGAACCGGGCTGTCGCAGAAGCTAGAGGAAACTGGGTTGGTTTTCTAGATGACGACACAGTGCCATTGCCTAACTGGGTTGCCGCAGCCGCTCAATTTGCCCAGCAGCATCCCGAGGTTGGCGCGTATGGTGGGCAGATTCACGGAGATTTTGAAGTCGAGCCCATGGCCGGGTTTGAGAAAATTGCCGTTTTCCTCGCCATTGTTGAGCGGGGCGATCAGCCCTACTGCTATGAACCTGCCAAGCGAATGCTACCCCCAGGTGCTGGGCTCATCGTGCGACGCCAGGCTTGGCTCGATCACGCCCCAACCCAACCCTGGTTGACCGGTCGCAGTGCTACCTCCATGATGGCTGGAGAAGACTTAGAAGCTCTAGCCCATATCCAAAATGCAGGATGGGAAGTCTGGTACAGCCCCACAATGGAGATGTATCACAAGATTCCTCAGCAACGATTAGAGTTGGACTACCTAAGGCGACTGGCTTGGGGAATCGGCCTCTGTCGCCACCACCTGCGCATGATGCGGAAACCTAATTGGCAAGTTAGTCTATTGACGCCCTTGTACCTAGTTAATGACTTGACCAAGCTGTTGGTTCATGTGCTGACCACACAGTTAGAACCGCCAGTTTTTCGCTCCGTAGAACTACGCTACCGCCTGGCCACGCTGCTCAGCCCCTTTTATCTGCTGTATAAGTCCATTCGCTTCCCGGCCCCGGCCCAAAACCAGCTCCAGAAATAGACCGCTCACCTTCTCTAACCTGCCCCTATGCCAGCGGTTTCCGTCATCATTAACACCTACAACAGCGCGAGGTTTATCCACAGCACCCTAGCCTCGGTCATGAACCAAACTTGGACGGACTTTGAGCTGATTGTGGTTGATGATGGCTCCCAAGATGACACTCTTCTCCAACTGGCTCAAGTTCACGATTCCCGTCTTCGCATTTATCCGTATCCCAACGGCGGCATTGCCGTCAGCCGCAACCGGGGATTACAACTGGCCAGCGCAGAGCTGATCGCCTTTCTTGACCATGACGATCGCTGGCATCCTGACAAATTGGAGCAGCAAGTCGCCGCCCTGTCCGCCCATCCTCAAGCTGCCCTGGCCTACAGTTGGACAGAGCTGATTGACCTCTCCGGTCAGGTAATTCGCTCCCACCTACAGCCGCACCACAGCGGCAATATTCATCAGCATCTACTGACCCAAAACTTTTTGGTAACGGCGTCCAATCCTTTGATTAAACGGCAGACCCTGCTAGAGATTTGCGGCTTCGACCCGCAAATCTATGGCGCGGATGACTGGGACGTATTTTTGCGGCTGACAGCCCAGGCTGAGGCAGTGCTCTGCCCCGCCTGCCATGTTCAGTACCGCATCGTACCGGGGTCAGGCTCAGCGAATGTGGCTAAGCTAGCCCAGGGCTGCGAACGAGCGATCGCAAAAGCTTTTGACCAAGCTGAGCCAACGCTACAACCCCTCAGGTCTAAAGCCATCGGTCACCTTTACCAATACCTCTGCTTCAAGGTGGTTGAAGATGTGCCGAACCGTCGCAACGGCTGGACGGCTGGACGGTACTGGCTGCGATCGCATCGCCATCACCCCGATCTGTGGACCACAGCTGCCACCGCCAAAATCAGCTTCAAAGTTGCGGCTGCCCTGCTCCTGCCCCCCTCCGTCGCAAAAAATCTGATAACTTGGGCCACCAATCGGTTTCGAGACGCTGCGCAAGCTTAAGTCCTACAAGTCTAAGCAACAAGAAGAATGATATGTCGCAGAAACGGGGCTGCCAGTTTAGACTGACAGCCCCGCCACAATAATGCTCTAAATCTTAGACCGTTGACTTGTCTAAGAACTTAGGAATCTTGACCTTTGCGCTTGAGGGCAGAGCCGCCTGCGATCGCACCCACAGCCAGCAGGCTCAGCACCGCCGTCGGCTCAGGTACCGCAGTCGCCGTAGCAACCTCAAAGGAAATCCCGTTGCCGATATTTTTGTTGTCCGTGTCACGCTTAGCAGTGGACAGCACTGCCTTGTCAAAGGCACCGGCAAAGGTGACATAGGCATCAAAGGCAAAGTTACCCTGATTGTTCTTAGGACTGGTCATGCCAGCAAAGTTTTTGGCAATATCACTACCGGTAATTCTGCCAATCAGGGTGTTGCCATCAAAGAACTCAATGATGTTGTGGGAGTCTACAGAACCCCAGTAGATCTCGAATGCCCCACCCAGACCACTCACCGTGATCTTTTCGTTCATGTTGTTGGCCAGGATTTGATCCTTGTTAGTGGTGCCCCCAGAAGCAGTAGCACTGTAAGAGGTGACCTGGGCTTTAGCCTCAGCACTGGTGTCAGAACCTGGAGTTAACGCGACCGGCAGATCGTTGGCAGAGAGCACTCCACCCCCGACCACATCGTCATACTTGCTCCCTAGGTCAACGCAGGTTGCAGTGATGCACTCATTTCCAAGGAAAGTCGTGGTGATACCACTCGTCACAAAAGAAGTGCCGACAGCAGAAAATGTCGCTGCTTGAGCAGGAGATGCAACGAACAGAACCAAGCTGCTGGCAGCAGCAGCGCCTAGGCTCAGGGATAGATTTCTGGTGCTAATGGTCATTAAGCTTCCTCCAGCGGAATAGTGAGACACGGAACTCGGGCAGACTCGGACGGTGAAATAAATTACATGGCTAGCGGAACGTAACTAGCTGAGGGACGTGAGCAGATGCGAACCTGAAGTCCCATGCTTCTGAGCAACCACTGCTCTATTAGCGGCCCCACCTTTTCGACTGACACGTTGAGTATTGCCGACCTAGTTAAGTCTTGACCACCGCATATTTCCCTTATTCACACAAAGTTTAAGCCTAGCCAGGGAAAACCATAACCTGCTTTACAGTCAGGCACAATTAGGAACGTAATCTCAGGTAAATCAGGGTCTAATACAGGAAAAATAGTTTCAAATTCAGCAATAAAGATCAAAAAGTCCGTATGAGCACATAGACTTACTGAATTTGTTCTCTTATTTTCAAATAATTAGACAACTCCATAAGTGGAATCAAGCAGGAGTCTCAGTGAATTCTCTAGGACTCAATTGACCGTCCTCAACTTAAAGGGCTCATGAATTTATTCCGTAGAAATAAACAGTCTTCATGAGGCCCATTAGTGCTTACGCAATTTTGCGTAGATGTTTTGCGTAGACAGCAATCTGAATCTTAGGTTTTAGTCCGGCAGTTTCAGTCAAGTGGTTTGCAGGCTGTTTTACGGGCAAAGGCTGGCAGGCTGGCAGGGGCTACTCTTCCCCCTTCACGCATAAGGAGATAACTCAAATCAACTAGTGAGAGCGGCAGTCCTCTCACCCTGGAAATACTCAGTAAATCCTCGGAACTCTGACCTTTCTCAATGGTTGGTGAGGGATTGAATGGGAGGGCGTGACCTGACTGCCTGACACATCTCCTGAAACCCCTGAAACTACGTTACGTGTTTACGCCATTTGAGGCACTTGTGTCAGGCAACCAGGGGCGTGACTGACAGGACTAAAAAGGGCGAGGAATACGGCGGCTTGAAGCGGAGCCAGCGGTATCCGTGCAAACTCTAGGCCGACTGTTAGACCGAAAAACTCAATAGGTGCAGCTGCAAGCACTAGCGATGGCAGACTCACAATAAGCATGAAAAAGCGGGGCTGCTAGCACTGAGCTAGCAGCCCCGCCTAAATTAAGTCGTTAGAAGCCTAGCTGTCTTGGTTCTTACGCTTGAGGGTAGATCCCCCTGCGATCGCACCCACAGCCAGCAGACTCAGCACCGCAGTCGGCTCGGGCACAGCCGTTGCCGTAGCAACCTCAAAGGAAATACCATTGCCGATACTGTCTCCCTCAACATTAACCTTCTTCGTTGAGAGAACTGCCTTGTCGAAGGTACCGGTAAACCGAACATAGGCATCAATGCCAAAGTTGCCCTGGTTATTCATCGGTTCAGTTAGGCCGAAGAACTCCCGAGCAATATCGCTACCTGTGATTGTCGTGATGCTGTCACCGTTGTAGAACTCAATGATGTTGTGAGAGTCTACCGAACCCCAATAAATCTCAAAGACATTACCTAGGTTACTGACAGTGATGGCAGTATCCATCTCATTGTCACTAATCTGGTCTCCATTGGTGGTTCCTCCTGATGCCGTAGCGTTGTACGACGTGACTTGATCCTCATTTCCAGAGTCACTACCAGGCGTCAGCGCAACGGGAAGATCATCCCCGAAGAGCACCCCACCCCCTTCTACGTCATAGCCACCAGTCGCTAAATCCACACAAGTGGCAGTGATGCAGCTTTCCCCTAAGAAGGTTGCAGTCACATCCCCAATGGTGAAAGATACAGCTTGAGCCGGGGCGGCTATAAACATCACCAGGCTGCTGGCTGCAGCGGCCCCTAGTCCTAAAGATAGATTTCTCATATTGGTAGTCATCGAACTTCCTCCAGCGGAATATTGGTAGACAGAATTCAGACAGAATTCGAAGCAGACGATGCACAAGTGATGAAGTAGATTCGTGGGCTACTAACCAAACACCGACTGGCACAGTTCACATACCTATCGAGTAGCTGTTTGGAAGGACTCCCCACTTGAGGCGCTGATGGAATCTCGGCACTACCCCGGCCCTATCAGCAATGTACCCTAAGCATTCTTGCCACTCTGCCCGGCTTACACATGAAGTATTGCCGATCTACCCGTAGAGCGACCACCGTATTCCTGAGTTCTTCATCCAAAGTTTAAGTCACGAGGCAGCTAACAGAACTACCTTCACAATTTATGGCCGTACTAAACCTTAGGTTTTCGATCGCTTCACTTAAGCGCGGAGTCTAAAAGCAACTCTCGTAAGTTGCAGTATAAGCGTAGCACGAGAATTGCGTATAAGCACGCAAAAAACTGGGCTACCCTTTTCCCATTAAGGCCGTCGCGCTGGGGCAAATGTTCTAAAGCTTGGGTAGAAGTACAGAGGATTGCCCGCTAGCTCTGAGATGAGGTCAGTTCTCTCAGCCCCATCTGCACCTGCCAGAGTCTGGCGTAAATGCCCTGGCGGGACAGCAGTTCTTCGTGGGTGCCCCATTCCACGAGCTGCCCCTGCTCCAT
>PXDR01000223.1 GCA_003566335.1 Cyanobacteria bacterium T3Sed10_344R1 | reverse complement strand
GGTGTACAGAAATCAGTCGCCCTGGATCATTCAGGACGACTGTATGTACTCGGTACCAGGGTAGTCCCATCGACTACGCTCCTCCTATAGGTGTCAACAAAATGCGTCTTTGGCCTATTGCCTTGCTACTGATGCCAGTTGTCCTAAGCCTACCAGACTCGGCTTATCAGGCTGATCCCAGGTTATGGGGGACAGTCTTTCAGCGCTGCTTTCAGAAACTGGGCTAGGCCCAGTTTGGCCACCGCTTGGTAAGGATGACCCCCTACCGCAGACGTTCGGCAAGGGGGCAGGATGAATGAACTAGCAAAATAGCTTGACGAGCAAAGGGTAAAAATGAAAGCGTATGACAAAGTGTAACTAGTGTTAATCCCCGATCGCAAGCGGTACGGTCAGGTCAAAAACGCTAGAGACTGAATTTGGGTCAGGGAAATAAGTCTGCATACTGTAAAAGAGGGGCAGGGCCTAGTCTCTGCCGCTGTTGAGTTAAAGACGCAGAGGAGGAACCGAGGGCAATGGCAAGCATTAAGTTTGTTAAAGAAGATAAGGAGATTGTGGTTGCCGACGGCGCAAACCTGCGGTTTAAGGCGCTAGAGAACGACATCGATCTCTACACTTTGGTCGGCAAGATGATGAATTGCGGCGGCTATGGCCAGTGCGCCACCTGCGTGGTGGATGTGGTTGAAGGGATGGAGAATCTGTCGCCGCGCACCGCAGTGGAAGAGAAGAAGCTGAAAAAGCGTCCGCCCTCTTGCCGACTCGCTTGCCAAGCGACGGTGCATGGGCCGGTCAGCATTGTGACCAAGCCGCCAAAAAACGCTAAGAAGCAGGGTAAATCAACCCAGGCCAACTCCCAGGCCGACAGCAATGCTGGGGGGACTGAGGCGGAAAAGGGAACGCCAGCCCCAGCTCAATCTGCTAACTAAGCGCGGTTGGCTGTTCGCGGTTGGCGGTTGGCTAGCGCTGGCTTCAGCAAGGCAGGCTTTTCCGATTGTGCTTTTCCCACGGGGGGACAATGGCCTAGACTGGGAATAGCCCGATGTCTGAAGCTGAGGGCGTTATCAAAATTGCATCAATCTAATTTGACCTTCTGAGAGTAGAGGCTGGTTTCATGGAAGTAAATAAGCTTGGTTTTGTCGCCAGCATTTTGTTTGTGCTGGTGCCGACAGTGTTTTTGCTGATTCTGTATATCCAGACGGCCAGCAAGCAGACTAATAATTAGCTAGCACGTCTAGTTAGCACTTCGGCTAGCAATGGGTAGCGGCTGAAAAGCGCTACGAACCGGGGCGGCTTGCTCCGGTTTTTTTGTGGGCATTGCTCAGGCTGACCTGCCGTACGACTGCTGGTTGCTTGGACTACAGCAGGGCTATCAGGCCAGCCGTCAAGCTTGAGGTCGGGGGGCTACGGGGGGGGCGGCCAGACGGAGCGCTCTCACCGCCTGTCCTGACCTAGCCTAAGAATCACACTTTGGGTCACATGATGGAGGGACGCGCTATGACCTACTGCTTAGGGATTTGGGTAAAAGAAGGGTTGATTTTGGCGGCAGATTCTCGCACGAATGCGGGGGTGGACTATATTTCGTCTTATCAAAAGATGTTTGAGTTTTCAGTGCCGGATGAGCGGGCACTGATGCTCTGTACGTCGGGGAATCTGTCAATTACCCAGGCGGTGGTTCATGCCTTAGAGCAGGACATTAAGCGTAACGCCACGATTAACCTCTACACGCTGCCGACGCTTCATGATGTGGCCCGCTACATTGGTCGCCAAATCCGGGAGATTCAGGAGCAGGATCGACTGTGGCTAGAGAAGGACAATATTGATTTTCAGTGCAGCTTTTTGGTGGGGGGACAAATTTTGGGTGAGCCGCCCCAGCTTTATTTGGTTTATAGCCAAGGGAACTGTATTCGCGCCACCCCAGAGACGCCGTTCTTGCAAATTGGCGAGACGAAGTATGGCAAGCCTATCCTCGATCGCACCGTGCGCTACGAAGCAGCCCTAGATTCGATCGCAAAATGTGCTCTGCTGTCGATCGACTCCACTATGCGCTCTAACATCTCAGTGGGGCCGCCGATCAACATGGTGCAGTATGAAGCCGACAGCTTTGTCATCCGCCATCGCCTCCAGCTCCAGGCGGGGGATCCCTATCTGATCCAAATCCGTAAGCATTGGGAAACCTCCCTGCGCACGGCCTCGGAAAGTATGCCCGCCTTGGTGTGGAATCAACTGTCGGTGCCCATGGAGCCTGAGATTTCCTAAATCCCTAATCCGTCTGAGAGTGCCTTTGAGGGGGTTATAGCCGCTTCACGGTGATGTAAGCCGCCAACTTAGATTGCCGGGCATCCCCTTGCTTTAACCCGCCGGACACGGGGCCAGCATCTCGAAAGTGGCTGCTGGCGGCTAGGGCAATGTGCTGGTCGGCGACGGCCAGTCCGAGGGTGGGGTCAAATCCTCGCCAGCCGCCGCCGGGGATATAAACCTCGGCCCAGGCATGAAGGTCTTGTTCCGGGTGGTCTGGGTCGCCCTCGTGGTAGCCGCTGACAAATCGCGCCCCGAGTCCCAGCACCCGGCAGACTTCAATAAACAGCACGGCGAAATCTCGGCAGGTGCCCTGCTTGGAGCCCCAGGTAAGGCCGCCTGGCCAGGGATCGCCTTGATCCCGCTGGACGTACTGGCAACCCTGGTGGATCTTTTGGGTCAGCGTCGTCAGGAATAGCCCCAAATTACCCTCAACTTCCTGACAAGTGCGATGGGCCAGTTCAACCACGTTGGGGGCGATGAGCTGGGGCATGACCCCATCTAAATAGGGCCGCAGATTTGCCGCTAATGACTGAGAATAGTCAACCGGGATGGTCATCGCCCAGGGCTCGATCCAGTAGTCAAACGGATTGGTGCAGTGAGTTGTCACCTCGCAACTAGACACGAGCTTGAGACCATGACAGGGCTGGTCGGAAAATCGCAGGCGGGTCAGCACATTGCCGTCGAGGTCGGTCGTTAGGGTCTGACTGGTGGGGGTTGGCTCTACGCTGAGATCGGCTTGGTGCAGGCTCTGGTTGCTGTCATGGCGAGGGCGCAGCCGAACAATGTGTGGCTTGAGGATGACGGGTTGAGCGTAGGTGTATTCGGTAATGTGGGTGACGCGGTAAAGCACAAGAAGCCTCGGGACAGGGGCGTAGGCGGTTTGAGTGACGCATTACGCCAGGTGAATGACGCCAAGGAGATTACGCCAAGTGGAGCGAAACAAAGTCGGCAAAGACAGATTCGCCCACTTGGTTCAACTGACGTTGCAGGCGATCTAAGAATTCATGCAGCCCTTGGGCAAAGATTTCTTCGATGGTCAAGAAGTCGAGTTCTGCTCGCAAGCGACCGAGGGTGCGATCGCTGGAGGTACGCCAGGTTCCCATGGACGTGCCGGAAATCTGGTGTAAGGACTGCTCGGCTTGACAGAGACAGAACTGGATTGCTCGGGGAAACTCACGGTTCAAGATCAAGAAGGCCGTGACGCCCTGGGGAGTAATCCGATGCTGCCGCTTGCGGTACATCTCGTAGGCGCTGGCTGATTTGAGCAGCGCAATCCACTGTAGGTCATCCAGGGGGGAGCCGACATCCCCCGGAGAGGGGAGCAGGATATAGTACTTCACATCCAAGATGCGGGCGGTCTTGTCGGCCCGCTCTAGCAGCCGCCCCAGTTGGCCAAAGTGCCAGCCTTCGTTGTGGGACATGGTGGCGTCCATCACCCCGGCGAACAGGTGGCTCTCCATCTTGACTTCGGGATAAAACCGATGGAGATCGCTCAGGGAACTCTCTTTGGCGGCGTCTTCGACCATCAGGTAAAAGTTATTTACCCGCTCCCACATTTCTGAGGCAATGATTTCCCGGACGGATCGGGCGTTTTCTCGGGCGAGCCGCAGGCAGGACAGGATGGAGTTTGGGTATTGGGGATCGAAGGGGAGAAACTTCAGTACGTTTTCGGCGGTGGCTTCGCCGTAGCGGCTGCGGAATCCGGCAAGATCCCCGGTGGTCACAATTAGAGGCTCCCACTGTTGGGCGGTGCCCACGGGGGAATCTAGCAATAGGTTGAGGTTGACATCGACAAAGCGAGCCACATTTTCGGCCCGCTCGACGTAGCGGTTGAGCCAATAAATCGAGTCAGCGACGCGGCTAAGCATGGGCGGCAAAAACTAGGGATCAACGGGAAGTACGGGGAAGCCGGGGGCAGCTGGCAGGGCTAGACTCGCACTACCCAGGTATCTTTGCTGCCGCCCCCTTGGGAGGAGTTGACCACGAGAGAGCCTTTCTTGAGGGCTACGCGGGTCAAGCCACCTGGATTGACGTAAATGTCTTGGCCGTAGAGGATATAGGGCCGCAAATCGACGTGGCAACCTTCGAACTGATCGCCAATTAGGGTCGGAGCGCGGGATAGGCAAAGGGTGGGCTGGGCTATGTAGCCCCGAGGGTTGGCCTGAATGCGTCCAGCGAAGTCTTCTCGCTCGGCGGCGGTGGACTGGGTGCCGACTAACATGCCGTAACCGCCGGAAGCGTCGGTGGCTTTGACCACCAGGCTATCGAGGTTGGCCAGGACGTGCTGGCGCTGTTGGGGGTCTTCGCACAGGTAGGTTGGGACGTTGGGCAGCAGTTGCTCTTCGCCAAGGTAGTAGCGGATCATGTCGGGGACGTAGGCGTAGACCATTTTGTCGTCGGCGACGCCAGTGCCGAGGGCGTTTGCGATCGCAACCCGTCCCTCCCGATACACCTCCATCAACCCCGGCACCCCCAGCAGAGAGTCTTTGCGGAATGCTTGGGGATCGATGAAGTCATCGTCAATCCGGCGATAGATCACGTCTACCCGCTGTAGCCCCTTGGTGGTGAGCATTTGCAGATAGCCGTCAGACACCACCAGATCTCGGCCCTCTACCAGTTCGGCCCCCATTTGCTGGGCCAGGAACGAATGTTCAAAGTAAGCGGAGTTGTACATCCCTGGGGTGAGCACCACCACGCGGGGCTCCACTGTACTGGGGGGAGCGAGGTTCAGCAGGGCTTCTAGCAGTTGACTGGCGTAGTCATCCACTGGGGCAATGTCCAGGGCGCGAAACAGGTGGGGAAACGTACTCTTCATCACCCGGCGGTTTTCCAGCACGTAGGAAACCCCAGAGGGACAGCGCAGGTTGTCTTCTAGCACATACCACTGGCCGTCTTTATCTCGTACCAGGTCGGTGCCGGTGATGTGGCACCAAATCCCCTGGGGAGGCTTTAGCCCTAGACAGGGCTTGAGAAACCCTGAGGCCGAGAGAATTACCGACTCGGGGATCACCTTGTCTTTGATGATCTTTTGGTCGTTGTAGATATCGTCTAGAAATAAGTTGAGGGCTGCGATCCGCTGTTTGAGGCCAGCTGAGAGCTTAGTCCACTCAGAGGAATCGACCACCCGGGGAATCACGTCAAAGGGGAAAATTCGTTCTGTGCCCTGGTTGTCGCTGTAGACGTTGAAGGTCACTCCCAGCTTGAACAGGGCATTTTGGGCCAACTGCTGCCGCTGAATTAAATCGCTCACCGGGATGGAGTTCAGTCGCTCAAACAGTAACTCTGCTGCCGGTCGGGGCTGGCCGGGCGCAGTAAACAGCTCGTCGTAAAACTCGCCTGGATCGTATTGATCAATTTGCACCGTTGCTGTGTCTCCAGAATCCAACTTGTCGCGGTTTCTGCTTCTGCGATCGCATTAAAAGCATCAAAATCCCGTCCGGCTGCACGCAACCGTCACCGCTGATTAAGACCTTCGCTGGGAAACCTGATTAAACCGCCTGTTTAACCTACTGTTCATTGAATAAGCGGTTAGTAGCCCCCCCACTGTAATGGCTGTTACAAAATTTCCTGAACCCGACCCTTGCTACATCAGGGCCAGCCTTGAAGATTGCAACCGTCAACTCGACAGCACGGTCAGTAATGGCTCTAGGTCAACCGCCTCAGCCACGGTATCGGCCAACAGGTCGAGCATGGCTTCCCGCTGTTCTCGATAGTTCGGAATCCCTGTCGGCAGTGAACCTAACCCGCGCTGCTGCCGCAGTCGATTCAACCAGGCCCGCCGCCACGGCCCATTGTCAAAAATGCCGTGGAGGTAGGTCCCCCAAATCGACAGACTGCTGTCCACCAGCCCCAAACTGGGGTCATCGAACAAGGCGGTATAGACTGCG
>PXDR01000130.1 GCA_003566335.1 Cyanobacteria bacterium T3Sed10_344R1 | reverse complement strand
TAGCCGTACCGCCGGTAAAGAAAATATGGTCAAACTGCTGGGACAGCAGGGCTTGGCTGGTTTCTACGTCGCCCTGCACCGCAGCGATATAAGCCGGGTCAAAGGTGGCGCTGATTAGATCGGCCACCACCTGGGAGGCATGGGGCGCAATTTCTGACGGTTTGACGATCGCACAATTTCCGGCTGCGATCGCACCCACCAGCGGACTAATCACCAACTGAAACGGATAATTCCAGGGGCCAATAATCAGGGCCACCCCCTTCGGCTCCGGCAAAATCCGGGCCGACCCCGGCAAAAACTCCAGGGGCATCTTGGCCTTTTGCGGCTTCATCCAGCCCTTGAGGTGCTTCAGGGCATAGTCAATCTCGCGACTGGCCAGAATTTCGGTCGTGAATCCTTCAAACGGGGATTTACCCAAATCTGCCTTGACTGCCGCCAGCACTGCATCCTGACGGTCGAAAATGGCCTGCTTCAGCGCCTGGAGCTGAGCTTGACGAAAGCTGCGATCCCGCGTCTTGCCGCTGGCGAAGAACTGCCGCTGCTGGGTCAAAAGCAACTCAACTTGAGTTTGCGGCGACTGTTGAAGCTGAACCATATCAATCCTTGCCCAATGAATTAGGGATGAACCACAGTTTCATTGTGACAAAAATTTACAAAGTGGCGAACTTGACGCCCAACGCCTTCAGGTTTCGCCCCCTACTCTGGGTCAAACTCTAAAGGCTTCTCTCCCAGATGGGCCTTCATCGTGTCGCGCACCACCTCCATTTCTTCCAGGGTGAGTTTGCCATCGGCAAACAGGGCAGCCCGGATGTCGTTCATTTCTGTATTAGACAGCTTGCCGTCTGCGATCGCATCTTCAACCAACTGACGCAGCCGCTTGAGATGTTCTGCATCCTCTTGGCTCGCATTTTCCCCCGGGGACTGGGGCATAGGCGCATTCAGCCCAGATTCCGTCGTCATCACCCTCTCCTTCAACCGTCATTGCAATCAGGATGGCCTTATCATAGCGGTCGTTATCCCCTGGCGATTGATCCTCACTGTGCCTAACGCCGCCGGACTATTTGCCAATCTATTTGGGGCCAGACTCTCCCGCCGGATTGTCCTGTGGATTTTTGCCAGCATCGTGGTGATTGAAGGGCTGATTTTGGTGCCGTCAGTGTATCGACGGGAGCGGGAGTTCTTGCACTATCTCAAAGAACTCGCCCTCGCCCGCACCACGGGCCGCCTTGCCATGGCGGCCCACGACCCAGAAGACCTCGCCCTTAACTTAGCCCTTCTGCTAGAGGACGAAGACGTGGTGGGGGGCGCACTCTACCAAACCGACGGCACTCTGATTACCGAGTTTGGTGAAGCCCCAAAACTGGGTACCGCCGAACTCCAGTCTGGGCGCACCGAGCGCTACTACCGCACCCAGGAACGCTACGACGCCCTCTGGCCCGGTGTTGCCCTAGGCCCGGCCACAGACGACTATCAGCTAGTCATCCGCCATGATGCTGCCGCCGTCAGTCGCGAGGTGGTGGTGTTCATTGGCCGCATTGCCGGACTGGTGCTGATCATCGCCGTCTTCGTCACGGGGGTCACGGTCGTGGGCCTCTCGCGGATTTTGATTAGTCCCGTCCTGGCCCTGCGGCGGGATTTGCTCAAAGCTGGGCGGTGGGTCAGCAGCGATAACTTGGCGACCTCTCCCCAGTTCGAGTCCTTGCCCCAACAGCAGCGCCAGGACGAACTTGGCGAAGTCATCACCGCTTTTGACCAGATGTACGGCCAGATTGTGGACGCCATTCACCAACGGCAGCAGGCCGAAAAAGCCCTGGCCCAGCTTGCCGAGATTGGCGAGTTAGCGGCCATGATTGTCCACGAAGTCCGCAACCCGCTGACCACAGTGCTGCTGGGGCTGACCGCCCTACAGCGTTCTGAACTGCCACCGCGAGATCAAATTCGCCTTGATTTAGCCCTAGAAGAGGCCCAGCGACTACAGCGGTTGCTGAACGAAATTCTGCGCTACACCCGCTCGCCCCAACTGTCCCCCGAACCCCTAGATCTCAATGCCTTAATCGAAAAATTATTGCCCACCCTACAAACCATGCCCGCTGCCAAAGGGCGGTCGATGCGGTTTTGTGCTGGCCCTACCCCGGCCTGGGTGGAGGCCGACCCTGACAAACTCCACCAGGTGGTGAACAATTTAGTCTCCAATGCTTATGAAGCCTCGCCCCCAGGCACCTCCATCGACTGCACCGTGGTTGTTAACCCTGACCTTCAGCAGGTGCAGTTTCAGGTGAGCAATGTGGGCGATCCCATTCCGCCTGATCTATTGCCCCAGCTCACCCAACCCTTCATCACCACCAAACCCAGCGGCACCGGCTTGGGCCTAGCCATTACTCGGCGAATTATCGAAGCCCACGGCGGCAAGTTAGACATCCAGTCCAATCCCACTAGCGGCACCCAGGTCACGGCAACTCTGCCTTACGCTCAAACAAATTCAGTCCAAATAAGCACAGCTCCTAAGAACTGAGCCCCAGGAGCCGTGACGGATTATTGCAGAATTAGGTCAACCCTATGCGTCGAGTTCCCTCGCTGCGGCTGCCTGCTTTTTCTTAAGCAAAGCCATACCGGCTGCCGTCAGCCCTAATGCGCCTGCTGCCGCCGGTTCAGGCACCTGAGTCGGGCGATCGCCATTCACTACCCGGCCTCCCAGCAGGGTATCGCTGCCGTTGCCATTCACCTCTTGGAATCGGGCTGCAACATTAAGATTGCCGCTTCTAATTTCTCGCTCAAAGGCTTGGGCAAAATCATTTGCCGAAAGAGAAGTTCCAGTTGTAGGAGAGGAAAAAGAGAAGCGAACCTGAGTATCTTGACCTGCCGTCAAACCATCTCGAGGACGACCGCCCTGCAAGGGGTTATCGCTGTTGCCGCTGTTGCCAGGAGTAGCTAGCCCGATACCCACGTCAAAGGAGCCGAGGTCGTCACTGCTACTGAAGGGTTGAATGTTGAGATCCTGGTACAGGCGAGTAAAGTTACTCCGGAGAGGGTCATATTCCAACGAATCGAATGCCACACCACTAGCAAAGTCAAACGCTACCCCCATCAAGGTTGCCGTGCTTGCTCCACCACCGAAGGGTTCTATTTCCCCCGTGGTGTTGAAGATGCCCAGGTTCAGCCACACATCATCGCCCTCTTGGCTGAAGTCAAAGGTTAGGCGAGCAGATGCACCAGTGGGTTCGCTGTTAGAAGACTCGCTATCAGGGCCAATCTGGAACGTGAATGCCTGGGCCGCAGTGGGTACCGCCAAGATACAAGCTGTAGCCATGACGGCTGGGAAGAAAGATCTGTATTTCATTAAGTAGATCCAAGAGATGCCGCTACAACTAACGATCTCCCGGCGCTTGCGGAAAACTACGGCGCTTCACGATGCAGTCCATGAAGCCCAAGCAAACTACGGGAATCACCCATAACCTAGCAACCTCGAATCTAGATGTTGAGAAAACCACACTGGCTTCACCATCCTTTCATTGGCTTCCCCCACTTCTTCACAAAGACTTGTCTCTTTTTGGGGAACATGGCAGTAAAGCCCTCTAGGGATAGATTTTTTTCTCTATCCCTGGGCCGACTTACACCCCAGCGCACTCAGCACGCCCGTGGAATCCTCCAGGCACCGCCTCAATTGCCATAAGCAGCCTTGAGCAAGACAAAAAAGGGCTGACGGCAAAACCGTCAGCCAATTCCCTGTTGGAGCGACTCAACCCCTAATGAAATCAAGCCGCAATTGTGATGAATATCAGCCTCAGCAGTAGAGTTACCCCTGGAAGCAGAGGTGATGCTTCATGCTACGTCGCCCCTGTGACTACACAGAGACTTCCGACTTTTTCTTCATCATTCCCAGACCGACAAGCGCAAACAGGCCCAAAGCTGCCGTGGTTGCAGGTTCAGGCACTTGAGTATGCCCATTGCCATTGTTAACAAAGCCTTCACTGCCACCCGTTTCAAAGTTGACGGCATGAAGGCCAATTCGCAGATCACCGCTGTTGATTTTGCCTAACACATCATCAAACGTGATGCCATCTAGCAAGCTAAATTGGAACCCCGCCCACTCGCCTGGGTTAATCCCATTGCGAGGCCGTGGCTGGTTAGCCGTGAAAGTAAAGCTAGACTGAAAGCCTATCTCATTTCCGCCAGGCAAATTAGGTGGGCTTCCTCCGGGAGAGAAGCTGACCCCCGTGGAACCAGTGAATTGAAGGAAACTTTGCAGGCTTTCGGCAGGGTTACCGTCATCAAAGTAGATGCTTGAGATCGTAGACTGCTCTGGCCCTATATTACTGAACTTAAAGAGAACTTGATTACCCTCAACAGACGTAACATCAACGAAGAATTGGTTTTCGCCAATTTCAGCATCAATTGCATTGTTGCCCGTGATGTTCGAGAAAGAGAAGGTTGCTGCCTCCACTGACGTCAATGAGCCAGCCGCCAGGATAGAACCTGCTGCTAGGGCTGATGCCCCGAGGAATGCCATTGTTTTCATATTTTGTATCGTCTCCGTAATTAAGCGGGGTGAGCTGTTGAGTCGAGATGCAGCCCGGCGTGCTCTGGCCTCAGTAACGGTACGCATCCCTGGGCCGGGAATTTAAGTATAAGCACGCAGTAATCTCTCACATACGAAACATAACACCCCACCCAAAGGGCACTCATCACCTCGCCCTTGACTTTACATAAACTTCATGGGTATGACCAGATTTAGCAGACGCAAATTTATGGTGTAACTAGATTGTTGCAATCTAGATTTTGTCACAGATCCCAGGGCAGCCTCGCTCAGCACAATTCCCTCTGTTTACGAAATAACAAGGGATTCAGCGGTTGTTCTTTAGCTCCATCCTGACGGAACTGTCGTGGCCCTAGGGCAAGACTGGGGCAGGTTTCGGCGACCAGACCCAGTTTAATCATTGACTAAGGCCAGGCTTAAATCCTGTGGCCTTGACGAAGGTCTATGGAAAATGGGGCGAAAGTTAAGCAAGTCTGAACCAGCCCTTGATACCTAGGTAGAGTGCGATCACGGACGGATCGCGAGGTACGCAAATACCAACTGGGGGGTTCTCGGTAGCTACTGGCGTACTCTCCTTAATCGCCGATGGGACGGACAGGGCTAGGGCCAGTACGGATAAGGTCGGTCGTCGCCGTCTACCAGCACTAGGCTAGGCTGAACTTGGTAGCGCAGGATTAGGGGCAGGGTCGGACAGCAGAAGGCGTCGTCTTCATCTTGAGTGATGAGATCCACTGTGACCTGACCCGCTGCGATCGCAACTTGGTTTAACTGAATGCGATCGCCCAGAAATATCGGCGTCAGGGGCTGGGGAGCCTCTGAATCAAGCCCCAGCACAGGCAGAAGGTAAACAAACTGCCCCGAGCCGCCAGAATTGATGTGGAGAAAGGCAACCCCATCTATTTGATCATCCCCAGTCAAATCGCCATAGGCAATCAGCCCCGGAGCGTTGAGTAGAGAAGCCGTGAAGCGATCTTCAATATGGTCATAACTGCCGTTTTCTAACAAAACGCTGCCGAACTGGGGCACGCTGTACTCACTATTTTTCAGCGTGTTCAGCCGCTCACACCAGACAGTCTTGGCCGGAGACCACAGTTCTCGGGTCATGCAGTTGTGCCATTCAGCAGATGGGGCCAGATCTGCCGGATCTGCTGGTGCAACCGTCTCAGCGCCCCCAGGGCTGATCAACAACAGCCCCAAGCCCAAACTCAGGGGTGCAATCGCAGCTCCCATCACGCCTTCCACCAAACGCCCCATCCGCCTAGAAGCGGTTACGCACTGTTTCCAAACCGGGACTCGCATGATGGATTTATCCTCCGAGCATAATTAGTCGCTTGATTAAATAGCGGCACAGCAGAATCCCCCCCACTGCGCCGAATCCTGCCTCAGCATAGGCCCAGGATCAGCCGCTCAATTCCCCGTTACAGAATTTGTCACGCCCGGTTCCTAGCCCCTAAAGAAACTGCAAGAACCCCGCAGAAAAGCAGAACCCATGGGTTAGACTGGGGGGTGCGGTAAGCAACCATGCTTGCTGCCCTAGTCGAAATGACTTCTTGGGAAGTGGGCGCTCGGTTACCCACTTTTTTTATTGGAGTATTTCATGACCCATCCCCTTGTTCCCCAGGTGATTGACCTGGCTATCCCCGTTGCCGCCGACCTTGGTT
>PXDR01000460.1 GCA_003566335.1 Cyanobacteria bacterium T3Sed10_344R1 | reverse complement strand
TCAGATCTCTCCTGAACCGGTCGCGCCACCCAGGCCAGCTCAACAGCCGGTTGCGGCTTCCTATCCCTTATCGGGGAGCATTAGCCCTGATCTGAGTGCACCATCAGAGGCCACACCATCTCCGGTGGTGTATCCCCAGCGCCCCCCCAGCAAGCGCAAGTCTCTTGCCGCTATCGATCTGCCTAATTTTCCCCGCGCCAAGCCCCGGCAATAGGCCGAAGAACACCACCATTCTCGATCGCTGTTCCCAATCGCTTGAGGGGCAACGATAGGGATTTCAAGGGCAGCCCAGTTAAGCTGGGCTGTTTGTTTTTGCAGGCGGCTAACAGGTTGCTAATGCTGGCTACTAGAATCTGTCCTTAGACTGACGTTCAAGGTAAGGAAGTTTGCGTTAAGCTACACACCACAAGATAGCTTCACGAATCTTCAGGAGCCGCTGAGACCAAGGGCAATGCCCAGGGCTGGCGGGGGTAGGTTAAGAGGCTGCGATCGCAGCTCAGACCAGGTCGCTAAGCCAGTCGGAATAGAACTTGGCGCTTAGCCTCGCATCCGCTTGAAATTAAGCTTCTCTGCCCCGATTCAAAAAAAATCGCGGGAAATCGAGAGAAAGAGCGCCACTTTGCGATTTTTCTAGTAAATTAGCCCAGACAGCTTGCAACAGTATTCGCCCTGGTGTCGTCTCGAATCACCCAAACGCCCGATGCGGCTCCTGATTACTATTCGACAGCCTTAGCCCAAACCTGACTCAAGCAGACTTCACTGCCTATTTCTAACACCATGACTTATCCAACCTCAGACAACCTGATCGCAGCAGATGGCCCCATAGAACTTGCCCCAGAGCCAACAGAGGCTGTGGAGCCGGAAGATATTGGCTTAGCCTTAGCCGGGGTGATTGAAACCGCCCGCACTCAAGGGCTATCCCTGAATGATTTGACGGCAGAAGTGCTGGCTGATGACATGCTGCTGGATCCGCCCGCCCGTCGTTTGCTGAGCGAAATTGTGGCGAAGGCATGGCATGAGCTGAATGCTAAAGCCGCAGCCAAGTCTGAAGACACCCGCGTCTCTGCTTCAGAGAACGCTGCAGCATAGTCCGACAAGCCTCATGCAGGCCGTAGCGTATTTAGGCCGCAGGCTCGCGGTAGCCCTGAATATTCTGGGGCCGAAATTGGCGAATGATGCGGGTCGCTTGACCAATCACCAGCTCTGACCCGGTGACCACCACCAGATAGTTGCCAGCATTGAGCCGATTTCGGTAGGAAATGGCGTCGCCGCTGCCGACTGCTGCGCCAACGCCGCCACCCACCACAAAGGCTCCGAGCCCGGCAGACCCCGCCCCAAGGATGCCGCCAATGATTTGGTTGCCAACCGTTCCGGCCCAGGGGAAGGTGTCGAGGCCGGTGATGAAGTTGAACATAAAGCCCGCCCCAAAGCCAAAGGGAACCAGCCAGATAGCCATCCGTTTCACCTGTTTCCAGGCTTCTGTTTGGGGATCAATTAGGCCGTATTCGTCAGCGCTCTTATAGCCTTTGCCGAGGATTGAGACGTTTTGCATCTCCAGATTAGCGGCTTCGAGGGCGCAGTATGCGGCCTCAGCCTTAATCCGATCGTCTAAAACGGCAACGAGATAGTTCATAACCCAGGTTCAATCAGTTCGATAAGTCGGTTCGATGGCAGTCTCAGATCCAGGCCAATGGATGCCGACAGGGCATTGCTGCAGCCTGCGTTGGCATCTTCTAAGGCTAGATCCCTGAGTTCCATTATCTAGGCTGGGGGCAAAAGCCGAGTAGGGGCCAGGGGTCGAAGTCAGAAGCCATAAGGTGTTATGGTGTTATTGACTCGGATCCATGCGATCGCAACGCCCAAATCTTGTCAGGACCGGAAGGTAGCAGCAATACGGGATGCTTGGGATAGGCGTGGGCTCCGGGTCTTTGTGTTTTTGGCGTGTTTTCCGTACCGCTCTACCGCCCCAGGCAGTGGTTACTGTCCCAACCTTGGGCTTACCCTAGAGACATCGCACCACAGTCTCAAGAGGTAAGGTCATGTCAGGTTTTGGCGACGCTGTGCAAAAAGCATTTTATCTAGGGGTTGGCATTGCTTCCTACGCCGGAGAGCGAGCTGGCAGCACCCTAGGCGAGCTACGAGGCCAGGCCCAAAAGCTGGTGGATGAAATGGTGGCTCGGGGCGAAATGACCGCCGAAGAAGCCCAGAAGTTCGTCAACGATATTGTGAACCGCGCCCAGGAAGAAATGCCTGCTGGGGACGCGCCGCCGACGCCTCGTCGGATCGAAATCTTGGATGATGAGCCGGGTGAGGCCACTGAAGCCACTGGGGCCACTGAAGCCACTGCGACTTCTCCAGAAGCAGCCAAAGCAGAGGAACTCCGCAGTCAGGTTGAGACGCTGCGGGCAGAATTAGAACGGCTAAAGCAGCAGCCCTAGAGCTGTCTCGTGGCGTTAACCCGTTAGACTTGGGCTGTGGTGTCTATCTCCTGGCTTCTGCCTCGCCACGGCCCCGGTGTTTAGTTCCCGTGTTTAGCTATGGATCCTTGGTCAACTCTGTCAGACTTCCTCCATGCTTTGACTGATGAAGCGGAAAAGACCCTTGATCAGCTAAGCGAAGGAGCGGTCGAGGCCAGTGAAGCGTTTTATCAGGCATCAGAGGCGGTGGCCGAAGCGGTGGATCAGGCGATCGCACCCACCCTAGATCAAGTTTCTGATCAGGTGACAACTTGGTGGGATCCGCTGGAGGCTGCGATCGCACCGGAACTAAACCGCGCGGCGGAAGCATTAGAGGAGCAGGTGATACCGCCGCTAGATGCGATGATTTCAGAAATTGAGCAGTGGTACGACACCGTCGCTGTGCCTCTAGATCAAACCCTGAATCCGCTCATGCAGAACTATCCCCCCTGTGTTGGCTGTCGTCACTACCACGGCCAAACCTACGGGGGTAATTTATTGGTCTGCGGCATGTATCCCTATGGCCCAGAAGCCGAGCGCTGCCCAGATTGGCAGAGCGCCTGGTCAGACTTGCGGAAATAGAACGGGAGCCGCTGAACCCAAGCAGGTTACAGCAGCGAGAAGAAATGCCCCACTGGCCCCTGCCCTGCCCCAAGGTCAAGGGCGTGCCGCAGGGCATCCGTCACATAATCTTTGGCACCTTTAACCGCCGTCAAGGGAGGCAAGCCCAGAGCTAAATTGGCTGCGATCGCAGCGGACAGGGTGCAGCCGGTGCCGTGGGTGTTGGGGGTGTCAATCGTTGCGGTTTCTAGGGTGAGGCACTGATTGCCGTCGAACCAGACATACACCCCCCGCAGCGCCCCAGGCATTGCGCCCCCTTTGACCAAGACGGCTTGGGGGCCAAGCTGCCAGATGGCTTGGGCGGCTTGCTCCATATCGGCCAAGCTGTCTAGAGTCAGACCGCTGAGGATTTGCGCCTCGTAACGATTGGGGGTCAGCACGGTGGATTGGGGGATCAACGCGGTGCGCAGGGTTGCGATCGCATCATCATCAATCAACTGCGCCCCAGCCCGCGACACCATTACCGGGTCTACCACCAAATTGGGCAGATGCTCCACCTGCTCGGCGACGGCAGCAATGATGCCCGCATTCAACAACATGCCGGTCTTAGCCGCCTGCACACCAATGTCGTCAACCACAGCCCGAATCTGGGCCACAACGGCTTCCGGCGGCAACGGATCAACCCGATTTACCCCCAGGGTATTTTGGGCGGTAATGCAGGTCAGGGCGCAGGTGCCATGCACCCGGTGAAACGAAAACGTTCGCAGGTCAGCCTGAATTCCGGCCCCACCGCCGCTATCAGACCCGGCGATGGTCAATGCCACTGGAACGGTGCCCATTAGCGAGTAGGACGACGACGCTGCAAGAACTCAGGAATATCCAAACCACCGCCGCTGGTAGCTGGGGGTGGCGCACTCTCCGATGCAGACCCCACAGAAGGCGTGGCGATATTGCGTTTGAGTGGCGTCACCCGAGCAGCACTAGCGGCTTTCGCTTCGGCATTAAAGCCGGTAGCAATCACCGTAATCCGCACTTCGCCCTGGAGCCGATCGTCAATCACCGCCCCAAAGATAATGTTGGCGTTGGGATCCACCGCTTCGTAGATAATTTCAGCCGCCGCGTTCACCTCATGCAGGGTGAGATCTGAGCCGCCGGTAATGTTGAAGACCGCTCCAGCCGCCCCGTCGATGGAGGCTTCTAGCAGGGGAGAAGAAATGGCTGCGATCGCAGCTTCCCGCGCCCGAGACTTGCCCGACCCGATGCCAATCCCCATCAGGGCAGACCCCGCATCAGCCATCACCGCCCGCACGTCGGCAAAGTCAACGTTGACCAAGCCGGGAATGGTGATAATGTCCGAGATCCCCTGCACACCTTGACGCAGGATGTCGTCAGCCACCCGGAAGGCTTCTTGCACCGGGGTCTGCTCAGAAATCACCGACAGCAGCTTGTCATTGGGAATGATGATCAGGGTGTCTACCCGGCTTTGGAGGGCCGCAATCCCTTCTTCAGCTTGAGCTGTGCGACGGCGACCTTCAAAGGTAAAAGGACGGGTGACAACGCCTACAGTCAGCGCCCCGGCTTCCTTCGCCACCTCAGCCACCACAGGGGCCGCACCAGTGCCCGTGCCACCTCCCATACCAGCGGTAATAAAAACTAGATCCGCCTCTTCTAAGCAAGCAGAAATTTCATCGCGGGATTCTTCCGCTGCCTTTTGGCCAATGGCGGGGTTCCCCCCAGCGCCTAGCCCACGGGTCAGCTTTTGGCCGACCTGAAGACAGTTCGCCGTCGTGGCATTCACTAGCGCCTGGGCGTCAGTGTTGACTGACCAAAACTCGATCCCAGACAGACCACTGTTGATCATCCGGTTGACGGCATTGCAGCCGCCCCCGCCAACCCCAATGACTTTAATCTTCGCTATGCTACCGGGCATGATGTCACCGCCTTCCACCACATCTGAGGCCATACTCCTGGGGCCATTGCTACCGTGATGAGAGTTGGCACCAGACTTCGTAAAGGGATTTGAATAAGCCACCACAGAATCACCGGGCGGATCAGCTGAGAGATCGGTCGCCACAGGCTCTGAAACTTGGCCATTGACAAGGGGGCTTGCCACTTGACTATCGGAGGGGTTGGGAACAGAAGTCATAGACAAACAGCATGAATCGGTGCAATCAACTCTGGGCTTAACCGGATGGTCTGAACCGGATGGTCTGAACCTGATACCAGAGCACGAGGGCTGTTCACCCTTGCCGCCCCAGGATTTTAGTTCGTGCAGACTGGCCTTTAGCGATGCGCCTCTCTAGCACTCATATTGAGATACTGAGGTTGAGAATTGCAAAACCCGAGGTCGCAGATAATTCTAGTCAACTATAGGGTAACTCGCTGGAAAAAACCAAACTCAAAGAACTTTACGCAGATTTATCCGTAGATTTGTCCAAATCTTATCTTTAGCGGCGGCTATCTCCAGCGGAAGTGCAACAAATCAAACAGGTTAAACATGAATTGATTAACGCGCCATGCCGTAGAGAGTATCAGAGATTATCCCAGTCCCTGACTTATACGCTGACGAGTGCCCCCTAGGGCTGACCGCTGGCCTGCATCATCTGCACGGTGGGCTTTTCTGGGTTGGTTAAATCTATGTAGGCCACTTGCTGGGTATTGAGCTGTTCATTCAAGTTCCGCATTCGATCTAGCGCTGCGAGCTGCTGGGGAAACCGCGTCCCGTAGCCCCCAAAGTGAATCATGCCCAGTTCGGTGTGCAAAATCAGATTGTTGGGATTGCGCCAGTCGATTTCAAACACCGCTACCGGACTTTGGCTCAGGCTGGCATAGAGCTGGGGCCAGCTCGATTGGTTGTGATGACGGAGACCCCGGACTTTTAGGTCGGGCAACGCCTCAGGGGTGTCGAAGTTGGTGAAGCTATCTTTTGGGATCCAAAACCCTTGGTCATCGACTAACCCCACCTGACTTTGGCGTGGATCGGGGGTGGAGGCGTCTTCGGCAGCCATGACCGCTTCATCCGGCAGGGATAGGGCCACGGGCTGGCGCTCTTGCAGGCGAATTTCAATCCCAGGGGGCAGCAGGCGACGGCTGACGATCGCATCGGCAATGGGGGCCTGGGCTTTGAGGTGATCTGCGATCGCAGTCGGTTCTAACTCCAGCAAAGACTGGGGATAGGTCACCGGCAGCAGTTCCCGAACGGTAGCGGTCGCCAACAGTT
>PXDR01000545.1 GCA_003566335.1 Cyanobacteria bacterium T3Sed10_344R1 | reverse complement strand
CGCAGCATCACCAGCCAGCCGAGGGTAACTAGGGGGAACGTGTTGGCAACTAAATGCTGAAAACTGCCGTGGAGCAAGGGCGAAAACACCAGACCGCGCAAGCCATTTAAACTGCGGGGTCGTACACCCCAGAGCCGCAACTGTCCTTGAAACAAGAGGGCATCAATGAAGAAAATGAACCACAGCAGCGCCACAAAACCGCCAAGGGTCAAGGCATGGCGTTTAAGCTCTTGGGCGATCGCACCATCTTTATCTTTAGCTGGGCTCATAACAGAGGAAGAAGGACGGATGGAACCTTATTCCCATTACAGCAGTTTTTTCTCAGCATCGGGGAAAGTCGGGCCGGGACAGGCCATTTTGAATCCCAGCGACAATCCCCACAACTGGATATAAAAGTGTCACACTGATAGGCATTCAGCGTGAATTTAGGCAATGTATAGCGCCCAAAAACGTCAGGCCCAGGGTGAGGTTTAGCCCTTCAGACACAGCCGAGCCTGGCGAAAAGACGGCGATTTAGTTTGACCCGACTTATGCTGTTCACCGAAGTCTTAGCCGTTTTATCCATTTCAGCCGCGACAGGGTTACGGTTAGCGCTGCCGCTATTGCTAATTGGCCTGCTGTCAGGGCCGGAATTATGGAGCCGGGTGCCCTTACTCAACGTCATTCCCCCGGCCATTGTTTTAGGACTATTGACCGGTTGGTCAGCCTTTGAGCTAATCATGACCAAAAACCGGGCGAACTATCGCCTGGTTCAGGGGATGGAGCTGCTGTTTAGTCCAGTGGTCGGGCTAATTGCTGGGGTCGCCGTCGCCCGATATGTTGGCCTAGAAGGCTGGGTACTTTGGTTTGTCAGCGTGATTGGCGGTCTGTTCGCCCTGGTCATACAGTTGGTGCAGGTGGGAACGGCCTATCGCCGCCGTCAGGGCCCTCCCCTGTGGGTGCTGTTCAGCCAAGATTTGATCTGTGTGGTGCTGGTGTTGCTGGCCTTTGATTCGCCAGAACAAGGGGGACTCATTGCCATGCTGCTGCTGTGGTTGGCGATTCGCACCTCAACCCTATGGCGCAAGTGGTACGTTGGGCAGGCAGAGACGATCGATCGCACCCAACCCCGCCGCCACAAGCACGAGCCAGACTAACCGCTGTCTATCATGCCGCCACTGCTCAACCTCTCCCAGGGCCAGCTCAACACCTTTAGCCAGTGCCCCCGCAAGTTTCAGTACCTCTATCTCGATAGCCTGACCGTACCGCCCGATCCACAGCAACAGTTGAGCCTGGCCTGGGGCAGCCAGTTTCACCTAATGATGCAGCAGCGGGAGCTGGAGCTGCCGGTCGAGACTTTACAGTCTGAAACCGCAGATCTTCAAGCGGCTATGGCAGCGCTGGTGGCGGCGGCCCCAGAAGTTTTGGCTGAAACCACTGAGCCACCCTTTCGCCAGAGTGAGCATCGTCGCACCCTGGCCTTTGACGGCTATTTGCTCACGGTGATTTATGACCTGCTGCTGCTGTCGGCCACCCAGGGCCAAATCCTAGACTGGAAAACCCA
This sequence comes from Cyanobacteria bacterium T3Sed10_344R1, assembly GCA_003566335.1. GTDB lineage: Bacteria > Cyanobacteriota > Cyanobacteriia > Phormidesmidales > Phormidesmidaceae > PXDR01. The sequence continues at coordinate 4,776 of PXDR01000545.1, read as the reverse complement.
TCTGGTGCCCCGCAATCCTGATCGGCTGGCCCAAGACTGGCAAACGCGGCTCTATCTTTATGTGTTGGCTGAAACCACCGACTTACCCCCAGCGGCCTTGTCAATGACCTACTGGTTTGTGCGCTGCCAGGATCCGGAGACTCAGGATTTAGCACCGCAGCGAGTGGTGATTCCCTACAGTGCCCCGCAACATGATCGTACGCGGGCTGACCTAACCCAACTGCTGAACCAGCTCAGCCAAGCTCTGGCTGCCGACCGTACGCAAGATCAGCCGTTTCCCCAGGTGGATCTAAATCAGGGGCTATGCCACCGCTGTCCGTTTGCGTTGAGGTGCGATCGCACCCCAGCCCAAACCACTCAGCCCTCCATTGACCCCTGCGATCTCAGTACCATCCCAGAAGTCAGCCTGTAGAAGTTACCCAGTCCCCTAGCCCCTTACGGGCTCAATCCACAGACAAAGAATCCAGTAAAAATGATGCATAGGGCACAAATTCTTAAAACTTAAACCGCTAGGGTGGGGGCGCAGTCAGGACAGCGTTGGTTTGCCTAAAGCAGTCTAACCAGGCGGACTTCAGCCCATACTGCTGCATTACAGACACGACTTTGGTCGTATCTCCTCATAATCTCCTGTGACGAGGTGGGTTTCGACCCACCTCTTTTTGTAGACCCGTTTTGGCCAACTTTTCTGTAGGCTTGGAGCTGTAGCGCGTTCTTAATCAAACATGGCTTCCCCTCCTCCGCCTCCCGAGCCTCAAGACAATTACAACAACCTTACTCCCGAGCAAATTGCCGCCCAGCGGGCTGCTGAACAAGAGCGATACCGCCAGGAAGTCGAAGAACAACGACGGCTGCGTCACGCTCATAACCGGGTAGTTGTCGGTCGTCAGCGCACCGTCGTACAGAAGTTCCTGGCTAGCCTGTGGTACTTAGTGGGCGCGCTAGAGCTCCTGCTAGGGCTGCGGTTCTTCTTGCGGCTGACGGCGGCAAACCCAGAGAACATCTTTGCCGATGTGATCTACAGCATCTCTGAGCCATTTGTAGCGCCTTTCTCGACCCTGTTTGTCAGTCCAGCTGCCGCAGAAGGTCGAGTCATCTTCGACGTCAATATTATTGTGGCGATGTTGGCTTATCTACTACTGACTTTCTTGGTGATTCGCCTCGTCACGCTGCTCACGGATGTCGAAGGCTAGACGACCTGAGGTGCTAGATCCTAAACCGGCACGGTTTCCCCTGATTTGATAAAAAACTTTATGATGAGTAGGGGATTTTTTCCCATGCCCATTCAGTTTTGCTCAATTTCCCATGGCTGATTCGTCTCAGGCTTCCGTTGATCGCGTTGTGTTCTCCTCCTGGCGCTGTTGGCTAGGTGGCATTGTTGCGATCGCATTGGCCTGCCTCTGGATACTGCTCACCGCCCAACCCGCCTGGGCGACCACCAACGGCTTGAACTACAACAACGCCGACCTAGAGCGTCAAGACTTTTCGGGCGAAATGCTAGAAGGTAAAGCTTTTGTCGCCGCCAACATGCGGGACATCAACCTCGAAAACGCCGACTTGACCAACGCCATCCTGACCAAAGCAGTGATGCTGAACGCCAACCTGCGAGGGGCCAAACTCTCAGGCTCCCTATTGGATCGAGTGTTTCTAGTTGGGGCAGACCTCACCAACGCCATCCTCGAAGACGTGACGGCCATTCGCACCAGCTTCAAAGACGTCACCGTCACCGGAGCAGACTTCAGCTACGCCATCCTCGATCGCTATGAAGTCTCGCAACTTTGCGATCGCGCCAGCGGCGTTAACCCCGTCACGGGCGTTGCCACCCGAGACAGCCTCGGCTGCAAGTAAGCAATCCCTAATATCAGCGCTATGCCCTAAGGCTCAATTGCCTGAGCTAGGGCATCCCAGCTAGACACCTGACTCAGCAACGTGCGGTAGCCCAGGGTGTTTGGGTGCAGCCCATCCTCGCTAACTCTGGCCTGCCACCATTCTTGGCCCTGTAGTACCCAACTCTGGAAAATATCGAGATAGGGAATACCCCGCGTCTGACAGGCTTGGCGAGTCGCTTCTTTGTAGCGGAGCTGGTCAGCATGGGAGTAGTACAGCACTTCAGCAAACGGCATCGCTGCTGCCTGCACCGGCGTCATCCCAACAAATAGTACCGGGCAAAGTCGGCGAGCTTGGTCTAGCAGATCAGCCATCTGATCTTGAAACTGCTCAAAGTCCGTGAAGGCACGACCGTCAGGGCGACCGACCCGGGCCGAATCATTCACGCCAACTGACAGCACAATCAAATCGGGCACTCGGTTGCGCAGCTCACCCCGAAATCGAAATTCTTGCTCTAGACGCCGGGAAACCTGCTGTACCCCGTCTCCCCGAACGCCCAAGTTATAAATCACGTGGCCTAAGCTGTCAGGGGCCATCCACTGTCGTCTTAACCGCTCGACCCAGCCACCGCCTTCAGGGTCGCCATAGCCATAAATCACGCTATCTCCAATAATCACCAGTTTTTTAGGCAAAGCCGGACGAGCCATCGCCACGGATGATTGAGATGCGGACACTGTCAGCATAGACACCCCAAGGTCTAGGACAATTCGATCAGCAGTTTTTTGAGGGCAATGCCCCCTGCGATCTACTGCAAGGGACTGTAGCATTCTCTTTTACGTCTTTTCAAATCTTCATGACCGATCCCAACCCATCTCGTTCCCTTGCTTTGTCTGGCAGAGGTGACGGTAAGCCGTGGGATACAATGAAAAGACTAAACCGTTACGCCTTGGCGTTAATGGACTTTAGGTTTTGCTCATTTGTTTTTGGAGCGTCCATTCTTCATGCTGAAGCCCTCTCCCTTCAATAGCCGTCAGATCAATCGCCGCAGCGAAGATCTGATCAAAGCAGCCTCTAACCGCTATCGAATCACGGTGCAGGTTGCCACTCGGGCCCAGCGTCGCCGCTTTGAAGATTTTGATTCCTTTGAAGAAAACAAGATGAAGCCAGTGCTGCGGGCGATCATCGAAATGTCCGATGAGTTGACTCAACCCGAGATCATCGGCGAATAGGCGTCTGAATTGAGGTCGCTGGCTGGATGACGGATTCGTCCCATCAGCAAATCCGTGAAGGTCAAGGCTGGCGGCTGGGCTGGCGACCTCATGCGGCAGTCTATCCAGGCTTAATTGCTGGGGAGACTTGGGCTTTGGAGGTGACGGCGGCAGAACTAGCAGATCTGCAACGCCTCGCTGTGGAGTTGGCAGACACCATGACGCAAATGGCGGATCTGCTGATGGATGAAGAGCGCCTGACCTGCGAGGCTGAAAGCGAGTTAATTTGGCTGGAAGCAGATGGCTTTCCAACAGGTTATGGCTTGCGGTTCATCTTGCTGAGCGGACGAGGCGCAGAAGGGGGCTGGCCCGAGACTGTCGTGCCTAAGCTGTTGCCTGCCCTAGCTCGCATTGGCAGCTTTGAGTAGTGACGCCTAGTTTTTGTCGTGTTCAGCCAGTCTTTCCCCATACCGTCCCAATGCTCAAACCCAATGCTCAAAACTTTGCGAGCCGTTTAAGGATCGACAGCACCCGGTAGAGTTCATTTCCTGGATTGAACAAGGAAAATAATCTGGATGTTGCGTACTGAGGGGTTGGCTGCCGCTGAGCCTTTAAGAATAAAAACTCAGTCCCATTGGTGATCAGGCCAAAGGTTGGACGGCTTTGATCGGGATTACCCAGCATGTAGGCCAGGGTTTGAGGCAAAGCTCGGGTCACTGCAAAATCGCTGCGCTTCGATTCAATCACCACCAGCCAAAGCCTATTATTTAGCACCAGGACGTCGATCCGTCCCCGAATCACAGTCTCTTCATCCTCCAGCTCAATCTCAATGCTGGTTTCAGTGGTGATCCGAAACGGGCGACGATACAGCCCCGCCAAATCCAGCAATGGCCCCAGCACGACCATCTTGACGCTGTTTTCCAGCACAGGTGGATCTTCGATGAGATCCAAGTAATTACCTTTTACCCGATCAACCGAGTGTTGCTCTATCTGACTGATGTCTGCCGTTTCTCCCTGCCACTCTGAGAAAAACTGAACATCAGGGGCCGGTTGCAGGTTGAGGATCTGCTTGAGGATGTGCAGGGTGACTTCGCGGGCTGGGAGGGTCGTTGCCATAGCGGAACTGCTCCTACGAACTAGACCTAACTTAACTGCACCACCGGCTGATCGCTCATTAGGGTGTTGAGGGTAAGCAAGTCATCCACCGTCAGCCGCAGAAACCGCTCTCGATCAACCCAAAACCGTAGCCGCAGCCGATCCTGTCCTGGAAAACCGGGGGGATCTAGGCAGGCAATGGTGCGGGCACCGTCGCGATCGTTCAAGGGCTGCACTGCCGCCTTTGCCCCTGAGACCTGACGGGTAATCAGCTGATCCCCCTCAAAGTAAACTTCGGTGCGGCTGGATTCCTCGCCCATTTCCCCCAGAATCAACTCCAGGCTGGGCTGGTTTTCGCTGGAAGCTCCCAGCACCAACTCCACCGGTTCGCCCATCGGATAGGGCTGCCCCTGGGGAATAATCTGATGCCAGCTATGGCGATTGTTGCGGCGATCCCAATAGCGGATGCCGTAGCCATGGTAGAGAAAATCCTGGAGCTGGAGCCCAGACTGAAGTTGGAGCGCGCCCTGGGCAATGGCCTCAAACGGTCGCTCCCCCTTGATTTTGCTGGAATCAAAATAGCCCTGAACCCAGCGCTTTACTGCCGGAATTTGGGCCGTGCCGCCCACAAGCAGCACTGCATCAATAT
>PXDR01000413.1 GCA_003566335.1 Cyanobacteria bacterium T3Sed10_344R1 | reverse complement strand
TTTACACCTGGCGGCGGCCCGAGGATTGACTGAGCAGTTGATTAAGGCTGGGGTTCATGCGATCGCATACGAAACCGTCGAAGTGAACCACCAACGGCCCTTGCTCACCCCCATGAGCATCATTGCCGGGCGGCTGGCCGTCCAGTTTGGAGCCCGCTACCTAGAGCGCCAGCAGGGCGGGCGAGGCGTCTTGCTAGGCGGTATCCCCGGCGTTCAGCCAGGTCGGGTCGTCATTCTCGGCGGCGGCATCGTCGGCACCGAAGCCGCCAAAATGGCCGTGGGGCTGGGGGCACAGGTTCAGATTGTTGACATCAGCGTTGATCGGCTGTCTTATCTCGAAACCCTGTTTGGCTCTCGGGTAGAGCTAATCTACAGCAGCTCCCCAGAGATTCAGCGGCTCGTGCCCCAGGCAGATCTCGTGGTTGGGGCTGTCCTGGTGCCCGGACGGCGTCCGCCCCAGTTGGTGAGCCGCCAGCTCGTGGCTCAAATGCGCCCTGGCTCTGTGATTGTTGATGTGGCGGTGGATCAAGGGGGCTGCATTGAAACCGTGCGGCCCACCTCCCATAGCCAGCCTACCTACGAAGCGGAAGGGGTGCTGCACTACGGTGTGCCCAACATGCCCGGCGCTGTTCCCTGGACTGCCACCCAAGCGCTAAACAACAGCACCCTGCCCTACACCCTGAAACTGGCCCAGGACGGTCTCGCCGCCCTAGAGCGAGATCCAGCCCTGGCAGAAGGGCTCAACGTGACAGATCATCGCCTTGTCCATCCCGCAGTCTGCGAAGTCTTTCCTGATTTGGCGGGCTAGGGCGTCTCAGTTCGGGGGCCAGCCGCCAGGTGCATCACCATCGGCTCTCCCCCCTCAACGTGATAGCGGTCGGCCCATTTCAACAACAGCTGATCCAGCTCTTTGAGGGCATCATCTTTGCGGGCAGGATCAACGTCAAATACCTCAACCGCCCGCATCACTTGGGGCACAGCCTCAACCCAGCCCTGCATCAGCCGAAAGAACTCAGCCACATCGTCGATCATCGTCAACGCCCGCTGCTGGGAGTCCTGGGGCGAGTAGGTCTCTAAAGCTAGACCATACAGCGGGTCTAGCAGCAGCGGCGAATCAAGCTGAAACACCGTACCAGCATGAATCAGGCGAAACTTGATGTGCTCGCTCAAGGCTTCACTCAAGGGGGCTGGACTTGACTCAGACGATTTGTCCGGGGATTGATGCAGCTCTTTAATCAGCTCAGCCAGTTCGTAGCTATCCACCAGTCGGGCTTGGGGAAGATTGGGGGCTAAGGTCGCCTCTAGCTGCTGCCGCTCCCCCTCGGTGAGGTGATCTTGGCAGATCCGAGGCTGACCAGGTTGCCAGGGGAATTTTTCTTGCCAGAGGTGGGGTAGACCAATCAGATAGTAAGGCTCGCGGGTTCCCAGAGTTTTGAGGAACTTGCCATCTTCCAGTGACGCTTCAATCTCCCGCGCGATGGCTTTAACCCGTTTGGGCTCAACATGGTGCAGAAAGCCAGTTTTTCTTAGGTTGCGCCCTTGTTCTAGATAGGTACTGTAAACCGCCAGCTTGGCGGCAGTGGTGGCCGCATCTAGGAATGAACCATAGCGATGTCCTGCCATTTTCATCGTGCCCATCGCTAGATGCAGCAGGATGGAGTCTGAGGCATTGGGACTTAATGCTTCAATCAGATCACGATGTTCATCGGCGGGGGAAACCTTTGAGCAGTCTTCAGGGGCTTCAGTCATGGCAATGCGATCAGAAACGATAGAGCACGGTAGCGCTTATGAGCGGAGGTATTCAGACAAAACCTATGAATTGCCAGCGGTTTCAATCTGCAATTGGCGAATGTGGCGCTTAAGACACAGCCTACGTGATTAGACTTAAAGCGTCAATATTGACTAAGTGAATACATGGGCAAAAATACGGGCAAAACGGAGGTGATGGGGTCATGCTGGTAGATTTAGTAAGGGTTAATACGCAGATAGCGGACTTTTACCTGTTCACAGCTTCAGCATCATTCGGTTTAAACAGGCTTAAAGCAGCGTTGCCCTGGAAATTACGTCCTAAGCTTTTGTCCCAAGCACCTTTAATACTTCTTTAATACTTAAAGAGGTCATGGACAAACACCCTAGTATATTCACTTAAAAAGCTTGGCTACATTTCAAGGTATTAATACAGTTCGCAAGAACTATACTTAGAAGATGGGCGAGTCGTTTTGTCATGTTTAATCCTTGAAGGAAGACAATTCTTGTTAAGAATCATGCTTTCCAGGCGGCTTTGCAAGGGGGGCGATACCCCTAGGGGGGGATGACCAAGAGCCGCTAACGTGGTGTTAATTTTTTAGCCTTACCGAGCTTAAGTTACCCCAAGCCGGGCTCAGTATCTCGATCAGCGGACTGTATGGATCTTCTGTATTAATCTGTTTTATTGATCTACTCGGGTACCGCCATGTCCTTAGCCGCTATTTTTCGACAGCTTGCGGCCCTGCTAGAGTCAGGGATCTCTGGGGCACGGGCGTTAGAGATGGTAGCTAGAGGACAGGCTGAGCTACAGCAGGCTAGTCGATACGTAGACCAGGGCCAAACGATGGGGCGGGCTTTGCGGGCGGCTAAGGTGCCTTGGCCAAGCTGGATATTCTCGTGGCTGCACTTAGGAGAGTGTAGTGGTGGTTTAGCCGGGATCTGTCGCGATCTGGCTGAGCGAATTCCGGCCCAGGCGCGTCGTCATCGGCAATATGGAGCCTTGGTGGGCTCAGCCGCAATTATTGTGATTGGGTTGGGGCTGGCGATCGCATCTCTCTTCTTTAGCATTGCGCCACCGCCCTGGTTCGTGACCTTGCTGCTGCTGGGGCTATTGGGCAAAAACTGGCTGAGTTTAGACCTCAGTGGGGCGGCGTGGTTAGCGGGGTTGCCCCACGGTCGGGCGATCGCAGCGGCAGAACGTCAACGCCAGTTCGCTGCGATCGCAATTCCACTCAGTCATGGCCTACCCCTAGGAGAAGCCCTAACCCTAGTTATTCCCCTCGCGACTCAACCTGCCCTCAAGACGACCCTGAAGCAAGCCCAAGCCCAACTCAACCGGGGGCAGTCCTTGAGCCAGAGCTTGAAAAATACCCTGCCCAGAACTGCGATCGCCCTGATTCACACCGGAGAAACCAGCGGTCAACTGCCGCAAATGCTGGATAAGTTAGGGGAAAACGCCACTGCTGAACTGGATTTGCAGCTACAGCAAATTACTCAACGGCTGAATTTGGGTGCGATCGCAGTCATAGCTCTGCTGATCGTCCTGCTAGGAATTGACACCCTAGAACAACTCGCCAACCCGCTGCTGGGGGAATAATGCGTGGGCGCTTAAGGCACCAGGGCCTCTGACCACAGCCCCTTAGCCGCCAGCCACTCTTGACTAAACAGGCGAGACTGATAGCGCGCGCCGCTGTCACACAGCACCGTGACAATGGTGTGGCCGGGGCCAAGCTGCTTTGCTAATGCGATCGCAGCCCCCACATTGATGCCGACAGAGCCCCCCATGAACAAGCCGTCCTTGTGCAGTAGCTGGTAAACCACCCGCACCGCCTCCGTATCGTCAATTTGAATCGCGTCATCGGCAGGCACTCCTTCCATATTGGCCGTGACCCGACCGTTGCCGATGCCCTCGGTGATGGAACTGCCCTCGGTCTGAATTTCGCCCGTTTTTACATAGCTGTAAAGCCCACTGCCCATAGGGTCAGCCACGACACAGCGCAGGTCAGGGTTCTTCTCTTTCAGGAACAGGGCTGTGCCCGCATAGGTGCCACCTGTACCGGTCGCCGCCACCCAAGCATCAACCTTGCCATCTGTTTGAGCCCAAATTTCTGGGCCAGTAGTTTCATAATGGGCGCGGCGGTTGGCTAGGTTGTCGAACTGATTGGCCCAAATGGCGTTGTCCAGTTCCTCCGCCAGACGACCAGAAACCTTGACATAGTTGTTCGGATCCCGATAAGGCACAGCGGGTACCGTCCGCACCTCTGCCCCCAGGGTGCGCAGCATGTCGATCTTTTCTTGGGACTGGGTTTCTGGAATCACAATCAGGCAGCGATAGCCCTTGGCGTTGCAGATATGGGCGAGGCCAATGCCGGTGTTGCCCGCCGTGCCTTCCACCACCGTGCCCCCAGGTTTCAGCAGCCCCTTTTCTTCAGCGTCTTTGATGATGTAGAGCGCGGCCCGATCCTTCACGGAGCCGCCAGGGTTGAGAAATTCTGCCTTACCCAGAATCTCGCATCCGGTTTCGTCGCTAAAGCTGTTGAGTCGAATCAGAGGGGTATTGCCCACGGAGCCAACAAAGCCGCCTTTAATATCCATGCAAACCGCTGTGACCTACTGTGCTGTGTCCATTCTTTATCCTATAGGGCGCAGTGAGGAAACAACAGGGTTGCCAGGATCGCCGGAGCGTTGATGATAGCCCCTGGCTCAACGGTTAACTTTTACAACCAAGCATGACGGTTTCTTGCGTTGCCGACCGCCCAACTTTGATAATGGAAGGCAATCTGGTGGTTTTTAGACTGTTTGCACAGCAAGCATTCCGCGTCTAGAAATGCCGCCAGCCTTGAAACTCAGCTTTGGAGCATGGCAGCAATGGGACTGATTAAGAAAATCTTTGGCGGACTGTTTGGCTTGTTGGGCAGCATCTTTGGCGTGTTCGGCAATCTCTTCGGCAGCAAGAAGTCAGAGTTTTACATGGAGCTAGACGAGGACGATGTAAACATCCCCTCCGCCACTCAGGTGACCTCTAGCAATCTGCAGCCACAGCAAAAGACTGAACCCTCACCCCAATCAACTCCGACCACGGTGTCTGAAGAACCGCTGGTCAAGCCCCGGCCCGCTAAGGCTGCAGCAGCGAAAAAGCCCGAGCCCCAAGGCAATTTTGCCACTGAGTATTTGGTTAATCCCAAGCTAGACTTCACCCCCCGTCGCCGTCCTGGAGCCTGCATGTCTGGCTTCCTCGACATGGCGAAGTCGGTTAAAGGCAAAGCCGCTTAGAACTCTCTGAACCCGATTGGGTCACCCGACTGGTCTAACTCTGATCAGTTAGCCACTCAGCTAGCCGCCGCTCCGATTAACCTCAGAGCGGCGGTTTTGTTTTGAGCGGCTTTTACGGCTAGCTTTTTAAGGATTTGCAGGCAGGGTTTCAACCGTGAGCATTTGGGGCGGGGTGGCGTCTGGAGGATAGAGCAGATCCACCTGAACTTCGCGAATTTCGTCCGGGGCTAGGGTCAGGGTGGTCAAGGGGTCGCCCTGCTGTCCTCGCCGCAGCACCAGGTGAATAAAGCGAGTTTGGCGGTTGCCGTCGTCATCGCGATAGCTAATGCGCACCGGGCCTCGGAAAAAGACGGGGGCGGTGGGCGAGTTCAAAAAGCGCAGTCCATCGGTGGAGAGGCTGTCTTCTTTAATGGCGGTTTCGAGGGCGACGGTGACGGTGCGCGCGTCGGGGTCGGGGTTGTGCAGGGGCAGGGTGAGGCTGTATTGCACCCCATAATTGCCGTGGGCTTCGTAGGAAGTGTCGGGATAGCGTACCTGCATTTGGCCGCTTTGGTTCTGGCCAGTGCCCATCCGACCGGCGTGCAGGGTACTGATGCCGTAGGAGAAGGCTTCCCCTGGATCGGGAATGCTTAACCGGTTGGAGTCTGGATCGGTCAAATTCGCCTGCCACTGGGATCCAATGGCGACCCCGGCAACCCGGCCATAGATTACCTGGCCTGGGGCATCTAGGGGGGTGGGGGGGCGATCCCTGGGCACAGCCACATCACTGGTCATCAGCAGATCTTGCCATTCGCTCAGGGTGGGAGCCCGCTCCATTTCATACCAGGTGATAGGGGCGTAGCGGGCTAGGCTGGCGAGCTGCACTGGGCCACTGCTGCGTAGCCGCAGATAGGTCGAACGGCCATTCAGGGGGGGCTCTAGGGTGCGCACTGGAATCGGTTCGTTCATCAGCATGACGCTTTGGCCCGGCGGAATAATTACCTGGGGGGGAAAGGTGTCCTGACGGCGGCGCAGCAGCATATCTCCCATCACCCGGCTGCCTGGCCCGGCAAAGGCGGGGTCGCTAGGGTCGTATTCAATAAAATCGTCGATCTCGAAGAACGGGGCGTCGGGCTGGCTGAGGTAGCTGGCCCCTTGCAAGATATCGACAGTGACGGGCTCATCTCCAGGGTTGTGGGCCAAGATGCCAACGTAGAGGCTGGTCAGCTCATCTTCTGAGGGGGCGCGGGCAACGTGGTGGGCAAAGATGTCGAAGCGCCCTTCTAGGGGAAGGTCTAGATGAGCGTCGGGGTAGGCCATGCCGTC
>PXDR01000479.1 GCA_003566335.1 Cyanobacteria bacterium T3Sed10_344R1 | reverse complement strand
TCTGGCGGTCAGCAGCAGCGGCTTTGCATTGCCCGTGCGATCGCAGTTCAGCCCGAAGTGATTTTGATGGACGAGCCCTGCTCTGCCCTTGACCCGATTTCCACCCTGCGGATTGAGGAACTGATCAAAGAACTGAAGCAGCAGTACACCATCGTCATCGTCACCCACAACATGCAGCAGGCATCTCGGGTGGCCGACATCACCGCCTTCTTCAATGCCGAAGCCGTCGAAAAAGGTCGCCGGGTAGGTTACCTGGTGGAGCATGGCCCCACCGAAGTGATTTTCAACAATCCCCGCGAGCAGTACACCCTGGACTACGTCAGCGGTCGGTTCGGCTAACTTTAATCCCGCTTGTCCTGGCAGTATCCCCGGATAAACCGGGCATCCTAAGTTCAAGACATCTCGCTCACTCTAGACACTTTCACCCTTGGCTCTCTAGCCCCCAGTGCCAGCCCCCTGCCAGAATCGGCGAGAGTCTGCACAAGAGGGGGTGGGGGGCCAATTTTTTAGCCAATCGGCAGTGGCGGTGAGGGGCGGAACTGGCCCCAGACCCAGACCCAAGCACAAATGCCCTAGGGTCTGGGCAAAGTTGCGATCGTGCCCCGGAGATTGCAGATGGGCATGGGCGTATTCATGGGCTACCACCGCCAGCCAGTCCCCTGGGGCCACCCGGCCCACATCAATCAAAATCGTGGTGGGTTGAGCCTGAATATTGCAGAGGGCATCGATCCCCAGGCTGGGATTGAGGGGGGCGGCGTAGACCTCCACCAGCTGCCGTTGGGCTGGGGCAAAGCAGCCTGCACAAGCCTCCAGATGGGCCTGGAGCTGCTGGTTCATTGCCGGAACGTGGCGACCCATCCAGCCGCAGAGCTTGAGCTGAGCCGCCAGGTCATCCCCAAACCCCACCATGTCTGGCTGCAAGGCCCGCTGCCGCATCAGCCGCAAATAGTCACCGCCCCACAGCACCGGGTCGGTGACGCCTGCCTCACCAGCCAAAGGCGGAATGAAAGGCGGGTTCGGGGGTGGGTTCAGCGGTAGATTCGGGGGCGGGTTTGGCGGGGGCTGCATCGGTATCTAGGCGAGTTTCGGCGCAGAAGGAGGCGGTGTTGAAGCCGCCAAAGCGCTTGACGGTGCTAGCCCGCAGCCGCAGGTCGGGACTGGGAAACCAGAACCGCTCGATGGAACTCATGGTTTCGTATTCGGTTATCAACTGTAGGCCGTCTTGATCGTCTACTTCGTAGCGGCCTACCACGGGCACGGTTTCAGCATAGCCTCGCTCTCGCAGCAGTCGCCCAGTTTTCGGGTTGTCAGTATCGGGTACGAGCACCAGCACGGTTTGGCCTTCATGGCCTTCCCCTTCGCGATCCCAGGCCATGGAGCCACCCCACTGAACGTCAGCCCCCCCAATGGCTAGGGCGGGGTCAACGTCGTGCATTTTGCAGATTTCAGCCACCCGGGGATCCTCGGCATCGAGGGCGCTAGCTCGGATTTCCAGTTCTCCGAGTTCGGCCCGGCGAAAGGGCAGGTGGTGGGTGGTGCGCTGGGATCGCCACCGACCGGCACTCATGCGAAAGAAGTCCATCGCCTCCATGAAATCTTGCTCCTAAAGCAGGTTTGATTGCAGAAAAGCCGTCTGATGCGCTCAGGCTCTCTGGTTTCTATCATGCTCAGAACCTTGGCCAGATTTCAAGCCGGGATCACCCCAGGGCTACTCTACTGACAGTGAACGACCCAGCAGCGCCGTCATCTCTGCGGCGGGCATCGGTCGGGCAAATAGGTAGCCTTGACCCATTTCACAGCCCAGATTGTGCAAATGCTGGAGCTGCGATCGCAACTCTACCCCCTCAGCAATCACGGACAGGTTGAGATTTTGAGCCAAGGCCAAAATCGCCCGCACCACCGGTTCCCCCGTGGGCTGGTCAAGCTGAGAGACAAACGCCTGATCGATCTTGAGGCTATCCACCGGGAACTGATGCAGATAGCTGAGGGAAGAATAGCCCGTGCCAAAATCATCAATGCTAAAGCGAATCCCCGACTGACGCAGCCGCCGCAGCCGGGCCTGGACGATCGCAGCGTTATTCAACATGATGCTTTCAGTGATTTCCAGCTTCAGTGCGGTGCGATTGAGGCCGGTAACCGTCAGGATATAGTCCAACTGCTGCAAGAAATTGGGATGAACAAACTGCATCGTAGACAGATTGACGCTGACAAATTTTAGGGAGCTAGAAAGGTCCTGCCGCTGCCATTGCTGCATCTGACTACAGGCTTGATGCAACACCCAATTCCCCAAGCTGACAATCATCCCCGACTCTTCTGCCACTGGAATGAACTGACCGGGAGGCACTAGCCCCAACGTGGGGTGTCGCCAACGCACCAGGGCTTCTACCCCAACAATCTCCAGGCTATCGAGGGCCACAATCGGCTGGTAGTAGACCGTAAACTCCTCTTGGTTCAGACCCCGCCGTAGCTCTGTTTCTAGGGAAAGGCGACGTGTGGTTTCTTCGTGGAGTCGCTGGGTGAAGACTTCATAGCGGCCTTTGCCCCTGGCTTTGGCCTGGTACATCGCCGTATCGGCATCCCGCAAAAACTGGCTGGCACGGGTTTCGCCATTCATGCTGAGCACAATGCCCATACTGACCGCCATGTAGATCTCATGGTCTTCCACCTTGAACGGAAAGCTCAGCACCTGGGCAATCCGATCGGCTACTCGGGTGGTGGTGCTGACGGTTTCAATTTCTTCTAGCAGAATCACAAACTCATCGCCGCCAAACCGCGCCATCAGGGTCTTGTCGGGCAGAATTTTGACGATCCGTTGAGAGACCACAATGAGCAGCTGATCGCCAATTAGGTGCCCATAGCTGTCATTCACCAGCTTGAAATTATCGAGATCCAAAAACAGCACGGCAAACCGGCGATCAGGATTGCCCTGGGTTTGGGTAATCAGGCTGCTCAACCGCGTCATCAGGGCGGCTCGGTTGGGCAACTGGGTGAGGCTATCGTGGGTGGCCTGGTGCTGAAGTTCGGCAAAGGACGCTGCCAACTGCTGGGCCATTTGGTTAAAAGAACGGCCCAGGGTGCTGAGTTCCACAATGGAGCTGGGGAACTGGACGGGCTGGCTTAAATCGCCAGCCGCCATGACTTGGGCGGCCTGGCTCATGCGGCTGATGGGCCGGGCAATCTGGCGAGCCGTCAACCAGCCGAGGCTGCCTGAAATTCCTAGAGCTAGCAGGCACAGTAATAGCGTGGTGCGCCGATAGGCCCAAATCTGGGCCATGAAATCAGCCTCAGGCACGATCACGCCGACAATCCAGTCCAGACCGTATTCGTCTTGATAGCGGGTGAGCTGCAAAAAGTGGCGATCGCGCCCTAAATCAAAAGTCAACTCTCGGGCATAACGGGGGGTGCCGTTGGTGAGCCCGCCTGCGGTTGCGATCGCATCTCCTGCCGCTTGCAGCACCGGATCAGGATTGTCCGCCAAACTGTAGCGCTCAGCCTGACCCTCCACCACCGTAAAGGGCTGTTCTATGGTCGAGGCCGCCACCAGTAGCCCCGACGGCTCCACCACAAAACTCTGCCCCGTCTGCCCCACCTCTAGGGAAGCCAGGAAGTCGCTGATTCGGGTCAGGAAAAAGTTGTTGGCAAACACCCCCACCAGATTGCCCTGGTCATCAGAGACCGGCACACTGGCTGAAATCGCCATGGCTGGGAACGCCTGAAAGGTGAAAATCGGGCTCCAAGTGGCCTCTCCTTTCTCCACTGCCGACTGGTACCAAGCTCGACTGCGGGGATCAAAACCCGGCGTCTCCAGGTTTAAGGCGACAATATTGCCCTGATCGTCCGTGTTGAAAAACTGCAGCAGCGCAGGCTGGGCTGGGGTCACCCGGTGGCGCTGCATCGGATGATCCCGGCCTCGGGGCCAACCGCCTCCGGCAAATTCTCCCCGCTCATTGCCGTAGTAAAGAAAATCCACCACCTCAAATAACCGCGCCTGTCGCCACAGGTAGGTTTCTAAAGCGGGCACGGGCTCCACCGCCAGCCGCCCAGTTTCTAGGGCCTCTAGGTGGGCTTGGTTGATCAAATGAGGGTAGGCCAGGTAGTCGTCCAACTGCTGGACAATCCGCTGGCTAATTTCAGTTCGCAGCCCTTCTACCGCCTGGTTAACCGCTGCTCGTCCCGTTTGTAGCGCTAAGACCCCAGTCAGGCCCACGGTTAGCACCACCAGCACCATAAACGGCACCACCAGCACCAAGCTGAGGGAGCGACTGGGGGGGGAAGGGAGGCGGGAGAAGAGCGCCATTGGGTGGGGTGGCTATTGGCTGTTGGCTGTTAGCTATTGGCTGTAAAGCCCTTCGGGCATGGCTCGCTGGGGCTCGCTAGGCTCGCTAGGGCTAATCAAGCTTTAGCAAACCTAACTTTATGAAGAAGGGCTATTGGGCTCTGGTCTAGTGTTCCCGAAAGATAGGGACTTAGCGGCGGTTGAAGCGTTGCTGTAATCGTTGCACTAAGAGCTGGGTTTCGGGAATGCCTAGGGGGAGGGTCGCCAGGGCAAAAATGCCGAGGCCCACGCCGCCTGCTAGACAAAGCTGGAGGGCTTGAGTCCAAAAGCCTTCATCGCCGAGTAGCTGCACTAGTCCCCAGCGGCTGCCCCAGGCGGCGACGCCAGCCAGGCCACTGGCTAGCCCTAGACCCGCGATGGGACGGCTCCAGGCCAACAAAGGCAGGCCGCTCAGCCGCCGATCGAGCAGTACCAGCATGGCAATTAGGGAAATCACGTTGACGCCCACGGTGGCCAGCACTAGCCCCGGCGCGCCAAGGTTCAGCACCATCACCATGATGTAGTCCAGCACCCCGTTCAGCACAATATTGACCAGGCTGATTTTGAACGGGGTGTCCCCGTCTCCTAGGGCATAAAACACCCGCACCATCACGTCCCGAGCCAGGTAGACAAACATGCCGATGCCGTAGGCCACCAGCACCGAGGTCACCACTGCTGAGTCTTGGCCGTCGAATGCGCCGCGCTGATACACCACCCGCACCATCGGCGACCCTAGGGTGACGAACAGGGCGCTCAGGGGCAGCATGGTGATGGCGGTCAGCAGCAGGCACTGGCGAATTCTTACCTTCAGCTCGTCCCAGTGCATCGGGTCGGCTAGCCGGGAAAAGATCGGCAGAAAGGGCACCAAAATCACGTTGGAAATGATGCCCAGGGGGGTTTGAATCAGCAGGTTGGCGTAGCCTAGGGCGGCGGCGGCTTGGGGAATGTAGGAGGCAAAAAACAGATCGGTAAACACATTGATCTGCATCATGCCGGAGGAGAAGGTGGCGGGCACCAAAATCCGCAGCACTTCCCGCACGCCGGGATCGCCAATGTTGAACCGCAGCCTCAGGGTGCCCAGGCCAGAGCGCCACAGGGCAGGCACCTGAACCAGCCACTGCAGCACAGCCCCACCGAGGGTGCCTGCTGCCAGCACAATTCCCCCCAGCAGGGCGTACTGGTCGGCGGTGATGTCGCTACCTAATGCGATCGCAAGTCCCCCCAACCCAATCAGCACCGCTAGGCTCGAAAACAATGGGCTAATGGACGGCAGCCAATACTGGTCGGCGGCGTTGAGGGTGCCAAAGCCAATGCCAATCAGACCAGCAAAAAAGGCCATAGGAGCCATGATCTGGAGCTGCCGAATTGCGATCGCCCGGCTCTCTAGGCCAATGTCGCTTTCGCTCAAGCCTCGGGCGACAAAGTCAATCATCGGCGCGGCAAACACAATCATCGCCACCGTCGCCACCAGCAGCACGATCCCCACTACCGTCGTAATGGTTTCGACCAGAGGAGCAATTTCTTCCTTCTTGCGCCGGGACACCACGCTAACAATGGCGCTGTGGAACGGGCCGTTGATCCCCCCCAGCAGCACCAGCAAAAAGCCGGGGATCACGTAGGAAAAGTTGTAGGCTTCGGCCACTGGCCCTAGGGCAAAGGCAGCTGCGATCGCCTGCTGGCGCACCAGGCCAAAAACTTTGCTGATCAGGGTAGCAACGGCAACAATCCCAGCGATGCCCGCCAGGGAACGACCGGGTTTTTTAGCGTCAGACACAAAAATAAAAGGGTGAAGATATCAGGCGTGAAGAGAATGTCAGCGGCGGAACGCGCTTCACCCATTTAATCGCGGATTGGTCTAGCCTTAAGCACAGGGGCAAACTTGTCTAAATACCCCGCGCATATGCCCAGACTTGGGTTCTGCCGGAAGAAACACGATTCAGGCAGGCTAGGCGAGGTCTGGCTGGGGGAGTATGTTGGACTCATCGCTAATTGGGTCGTAAGGATCAACAGGCCATGTCATTCACT
>PXDR01000350.1 GCA_003566335.1 Cyanobacteria bacterium T3Sed10_344R1 | reverse complement strand
CATTTCGGCCCTGATTTCTATTGGCATTAAGACCCTGGGGCCGCAGGTTCCCTTATCAGGCACCCCAGCGATCGCCCTGGCTCTCGTGCTAACTCCAAGCAGTCTGCTGGGCCTAGTGCTGCTGTGGCGGTTAACCCGAGCTGAGGGGAGCGGTGGGACACTCAGCGCCGCAAAGTTAGCCGAGACTTCCCCCGAAAAGTCAGGCGGGGAGTCTGGGCATGACTGAACGCTCCGTTGAGCAAATCAACGCCAAAATCCGCCAGGGCAAGGCCGTCGTCTGGACGGTAGCCGAACTGAAGGCGCGGGTGGATGAGCTGGGGGTGGCCCAAATCGCCAAAACCGTAGACGTGATCACCACCGGCACCTTTGAGCCGATGGAAGCCTCTGGGGCCATGATCAACCTCGGCCACACCGATCCACCGATTAAAATTCGCCAGTGCTGGGTTGACGGGGTGCCTGCCTATGCGGGGTTTGGCGCGGTGGATCTGTACCTGGGAGCCAGCCAGAGCGCCGACGGCAGCGACAGCGATGATCCTAAAGACCGGGGCGGGGGCCATGTAATCGCCGATTTGATCGCGGGCAAAAGTTTATCCTTGCGCGCTATTGGCCAGGGCACAGACTGCTATCCCCGCACCAACCTCGACACCCAAATTCACCGCGACAGCCTCAACCAGTTCTACCTCTTCAATCCCCGCAACCTCTACCAAAACTTCATCGTGGGGGTAAACGGGGGCGATCGCATGTTGAACACCTACCTAGGCCCGCTCCAGCCCCGCCTAGGCAATGCCGTGTATTCCCATCCAGGGGCTTTGTCCCCCCTAATGAACGACCCAGAGTTGCAGGTGATTGGCATTGGCAGCCGCATTTTCCTGGGCGGTGGCGTTGGCTATGTGGCCTGGGAAGGCACCCAGCATTTTCCGCTGCAAAAGCGGTTGCCCAACCAAACGCCGATCGGTCCAGCCGCAACGGTGGCCTTAATCGGCGATGCCAAAACCATGCTCCCCCAGTGGGTGCGGGGCTGCTACTTTCGCGGCTATGGCCCGTCCTTGATGCTGGGAGTTGGGGTACCAATTCCGGTGCTGAATGAGGCCGTGGTGGACTGCTGTGCGGTTCAAGATACGGCAGTCGTCGCCCCGGTGATGGACTTTTCTATCCCCCGCCGGGTGCGCCCGACCTTTGGGCTAGTGAGCTACAGCCAACTCAAATCAGGCCGGATCACCATCGAGGGCAGGCCGGTACGCACAGCGCCTTTAGCCAGCCTCTATCTCGGTCAGCAAGTCGCAGAAACCCTGAAGCAGCAAATTCAGGCAGGCCAGTTTGAGCTAACCGCTGCGATCGCACCATTACCCTGCGATCGCAGCTTCCTGCCCCATAATCCCTGGAACAGTGCCGGAGAGTTGAGTCGCTGAAGCCTGGGGTAGCGTTCGATAAGCTAATTAACCAGCAGCCCCCTCAGTCGAGGCGGCTTGAGCTTCTGGGCCGGTCTCAGCCGAGTCTGACGAGCGGTTGCGGCGCACCACAGGCGGCACCCCCTTGGATCGGGGTGAACTGTTGAACTTTTTCTGCTGGGACGGCTTGCGCTTCTTAGGCGGCACCGCCGCCACGGGAATCGCTTTTTCCACCACCAGGCGACCGTTTTCCCGCTTCAGGTCAAACGACCAGAAGTAGCCCACGGTGCGACCTTCTAGCACCCCTTCGATCGCAATCTTAAAAGAGCGCTCCGGCTTCTTGGTGGTGGCCTGCTGCACGATTTCCACCAAAATCTGCTGAGTCGCCTCGGAGTACTTAACGATCTCTCCCCGCACCGAAAAATAGTTGTGAGGCTGCTCCGGCTCTACAGCGGGAGCTTCTTCATCCTCAGGTTTCATCAGGGTTTCCGGTTCCCAGACCCCCATAATTTGCACTCCCAGGTCAACCTTGCCCGTGGCCGGATTGTCCCGAGTACGGGGATAGACCACCCACAAATGGTCAGTGGTCAGGTCAATATGCTTTCGCACCAAGCTGCTAATGCGCCCCAGCATCACCGTATCGAGGACATCCCCGTCTTCTGTGGTCAAGCGCCCGCGATTTAGCTGCTCATCTTCCGGTTCATAGCGGCCATACACTAACCCAACCGCCCGGTACTGCATCGGCTCCGTTGGCGGCATAATCGGCTGCACCCGAGGCTGGTCAGGATCTGGCGGCGGGGCGACTTCAATATCCGGCTTAGGCGGTGGCGTTTTGGCGGCAGTGCTAGCCGTCTTAGCCGTAGTTGCTGCCGGAACCTCTGGCGATTTAGGACGAGCAGGCGGGCTCACCAAGGTCGGGCGGGGTGGGGGTGGCTTCAACCCAGGCTGGCTTGGCTGAGCAGGATCTGAAGCAGACTGAGAAAACTCTGGGGATCGACCTGCCGTAGAACTCATATCGCCTCCAACCACTTAACACAGACACACATAGGGATAAAGACCAGGCATCAGGTCAGGCAATACCCTAAACCAGTGACTAAGCCCCCATCCTAAGACTTTCCCCATAGCGTAGCACTCAGACTTAAGCTGCTTCAGAGGTTCTCTGAAAAGTCCGCCGCCGCCATTTAGGAAAGCCACTTTATCTATATGCTCCAAGGGTTCAAGCCCTAAATCCGCAATAAACGCCGTAATTCCCCCAATAAGCGCCCCAATTCACGCCCCAATTCATCTAACTAAATAAACGCTTCAATCTTGCTGGGCATTCGTCAAGCTGAGCCCTAGTCAAACAGGTCTAGGGGAAACGGGCCATAGGTGCCGTTAATGGCGTCCGCCTCAGACTCGCTGACGTGGTAAGACACCAGCACCCCTCGGGAGGGGCCGCTGTAGTCGTCGAGATACCACGCGCCTTTGAGGGTATTGAACTTGAGGTAAACCGGCCCGTCTCGCGGGGGTAAATCGAGGGTGACTGTCACCCCGTGGGCGTTTAGATAAGCTTCCATGGCGGTTTTGGCAGCGGCCAGGGTGTCGGCACAAATGCCGAGGGTTTGGTAGTCAGACTGTTGATTAAACTGGGCCAAAATTCCCTGCACGTCGGCAACTTCGGCCTCAGACAGTTCGGGGGCCACCGTCATCAGGCTAAATCGGGCTAGCTGTTGCCGTTGGGCTTGGATAGACTCAGGTTGAGTAGGAGAGGTCATTTGGGAACCCTTAGGGAGAACAGCAAATCAAGCATTAAATCTAGAAGAAGTGGCGGACTACCACCATGACCTACAGCTTACGGGTTGCAGATTTACCCACGGAAGAACGGCCTCGGGAGCGCCTATTAACCCACGGGGCTAAGGGGCTGGCCACAGCTGAGCTAATTGCCATTTTGCTCGGGACGGGCCAAGGGCCAGGCAAACTATCTGCGGTGGGCTTAGGTCAGTTTATTTTGCAAACCCTGGGTGAACATGGCCGAGATTCGCTGGGGATGTTGCGGGATGTCTCGGCTCAGGAACTGATGGCAATTCCTGGGGTGGGGCCAGCCAAGGCTACCACTGTCTTGGCGGCGCTGGAACTGGGGAAGCGCGTCCTCCAGGCGCGTCCGCCGGAGAAAACGGTGGTGGATGACCCAGCGGTGGCGGCAGCGGCCCTGAGCCACGAACTGATGTGGCAGTCCCAAGAGCGGTTCGCGGTGGTGTTGCTGGATATCAAGCATCGGCTGCTGGGCACCAAGGTAATCACCATCGGCACGGCCACAGAAACCCTGGCCCATCCTCGGGATATTTTCCGAGAGGTGATTCGCCACGGCGCAACCCGCTGCATCATTGCCCACAACCATCCCTCCGGCAGCCTGGATCCAAGCCCGGAAGACATCACCCTGACCCGCCAGTTGCTCCAGGGGGCAACTTTGCTGAATATCCCGATCCTAGATCACCTAATTTTGGGCAATGGCGACTACCGCAGCCTGCGGCAATCGACGACGCTCTGGCAAGAGCAGCCCCAGGAGTAGTCGGGGCTATCGACGGGTTGAGAACGGGTGCGATCGCAGTCCACAATTTCGCCCGAATACTTAAGCCCCCAAAATGCGCCCCAAATGCCCAAAAAACTTTTGCCCCGCCTCCTGCAACCGTGATAGTCTAATAAGCCCAAGGGCGATTAGCACAGTGGTAGCGCACTTCCTTCACACGGAAGGGGTCACTGGTTCGAATCCAGTATCGCCCATACGATTGAGGCTATCTTTTCTTGCGCGGAGTCAGGCGGAACTCTGTTGATCAGAAAAGCAAGGCCCACCCAGAGCCAGTTCAGTCTTAGGCTTGAGTTTCATCAACCCAGTTTTCGAGCACGACACCGGGATAGGCTCGAAAATCGTTCAGGTTATTGCTCACCAGGATTAACCCCAAACTGCGAGCATGACTGGCGATCAGCTTGTCCAGAGCATCTCGACGACGATTTGGAACAGCGGATCGCACCTCTGCGTATATGGCTGCGGCTGGCGTGTCAAAAGCCACTGACGGAATCAGTTCTACTAGAACATCTAGAGCCTGCCGATTTTGCTGCCGAGTCGCGTCACCGCTGACGCGCACCCCATACTCTAGCTCTGCCAGGGTAATCACTGAAATGACCACATCTCCCTGACGACACTCTGCAAAGCGACGAGCGACCGCTGGGGGCTGGTGCTTCATCAGGTAGATGCAAATGTTGGTATCGAGCATGTACTTCATAGGGGATCTCGGTCTTGATCTCCCTGATCTGGTCGCCCTTCAACCATATAGTCTTCGGAAAAAGCGGCAAAGCGATCCAACACCTGCGCTAGGGAATCCCCCACCGGGCGAATAATCAAACTGTCACCCTGACGCTCAATCTCATACTCCACATCCAACCGACTGAACTGAAGTTCCTTAGGAATGCGCACAGCCTGGGAGTTGCCACTTTGAAAAACACGAGTACGCATAGGACAGCATTCGATAAAAAGAGCCGTATCTACAAGTATATACAGCGCAGCTCTCACCCCAGCCCTGCCGAGCCCTCACCTGAAGGAGAGGGCACCGGATGGGGTAGTCAGGCTAGTTCAGGGGAACGCGCTTAATCAGCACGGACATGACTTCGCCCGGTACGCCCGTGGGCTGGGGTTTGCACCAGTCGTTAGGTTCGGCATAGCCCCGTCGGTGCAGGTTGCTGATGGTCAGGCGAACGGCGGCTTCGGGGCCAAACAGAACGTGGCGCACTTCCGGCGATCGCAGCGGAAAAGCATCACCCGCAACCGGACGGCGATCGCCGGGGCGGTCGCCGTTGCCAGATCCTCCAGCAGTTGGGTCAGCGTTTGGATTTGTGGGATCACACATGGGTTTGGATTTCCTCAGGGTTAACAACAGGAGAAAACCAAAACCCAAAAACCCGACTCCCCATCAGCTGCTTATGCCTCTTAAAAGAAGGCACAGCAAGCGGTGCTGTCAGGGGGCCGGGTTAAACTAAACGCCAGCCGCCAGATAGTCAGCTTATCTGGGGGTGATTACTGCCTGGTGGTGCTTGCGACACCATCGGGCAGCGCCGAATTTTTGGATTCTAGTTGGGCTCTAGTAAGTGGACAGGTAGCTGAACTTAGCAGCCTTAGCCGTAAATTTTAGCCGCCCCATTCGGAGTCGTCAACTCATCGACCGCAAATTTGCCCCCATCCCCTACCCAAACCTGATCCCACGGTCGAGAAGACAGATGACGGCAATAAAGCTGGGTGAGGGGATTGGAAATTATATTAGGCAGCCGAGTTAGCTTTAGTTCCCTACTGGGAATCTTGCATATAGAATACCCAACCCTAGCTTCCATTCTTCTGGAGTAAAGATATGCCCTGGCGAGTCATGCTCGGCTTTACGCTCACCCACATAGTCCCTGGTCTAAATCAGTTATTTGTTAGCGTGATCGTTCCGATTGCAGGGAAACTCCTCAAGTTCACACTGGGAAGATTGCCTCGCATCCCTGTCTATCTACGGCTGCTATGGTCAATCTATAGCGATGCTGAACCCAGTTCAGAAGCTAGAAAGTATCTCACCAGTGTTCTACTAATCTTGGGCAGCATTCTGTCCTTCATGACCTATTGCTACGTACCGCTAACAGGGGCCTTTCTCATTGGGCCTCTGATGACTCCCATAGCGGCCATGATTGCCATAGTAGTGAGCTTAGTCGCCCTAGACAGCATATTCGCACTCAATCATGACTATCTCTGCCAGAAATATCCAGGAGAATTCGACGCTGTTAGCGAAGACATTCAGGTATTCAAAGAAACTATAGGAAGTAAAAACTGGAGGAAGTAAAAACTGGGACAAAACGGTCAACCAAACCCAGGCATTGCTGGACGACATAAAGAAAAAACTGGATCCAGATGGCGTTTATGACGATACGATACTTGCCTCAATCAAAGCCTTAGAT
>PXDR01000269.1 GCA_003566335.1 Cyanobacteria bacterium T3Sed10_344R1 | reverse complement strand
GGGGTCGATGAGGAACGGGTAAAAGTGATTGCTGATCTGGCCCAGCTTCCCCCGAACTTAGGCGACGGATACCGGGTCGAAGCCCAAATCATCATTTGGCAGTCTGACGATGCCTTGCAGGTGCCGGTCAGCGCCTTATTTCGCTGTGACACCGCCTGGTGCACCTTTGTCAAAGAGGGCGGTCGGGCTCAGCAACGCCAGGTGGAACTTGGCCCCCGCAGTGATTTTGCGGCAGTGGTCGAGTCCGGTCTTGAAGTAGGCGATCAGGTGGTGCTGTACCCCGGCGACCAGATTGAATCGGGCACTCGCATCCAGGCCCGCTAGGGTTCTGGGCGGCTGTTTAGGGGGTCGCTTAGCCTTCTGCAACGCCTGGCGCGGTTAATTCTTTGGCTCAAGCATCATCGACGGAAACAGCATTAACGTCTATGGTTTTGGTGGCCTCATCCTGGGGCGTTTTACCCTGGGACTCTTTGCTGCTGTCGGGGGCTTCAGCGTCCTCGGAGTTGGAGAAGAAACGGGTTCGCACCAGGTTCAGCAGACCAGAGCCAAGCAGGGCCAGCAGCACCACATCGTCGAGTTGACCCAGGGCGGGCAGCAGGTCGGGGGACAGGTCAAAGGGGCTGATCACGTACAGCACGGTGCCCAAGATGACCCAAATCCGGGTGCGGGGATTGAACAGAAGGGACTGGTACCACCGGGGAAATCGTCGCATTGTTGTTTACTAACCCTTGACTGCTGCCTAAACTCGCGGATTAGCCTTATTCTGACGCAGGCGCGCCCCCTCCTGCGATCCAGGCAGTCTGTTCCGTGGGTCAGTCAAGTCAAGATGAGCCCTGTCCCCTGAAGGGCTAGCAGGTACATACAAGTCACTGTTTGATGCGAGTGCCCTGCATTACCCCCTCTAACTCCCCCTTGGCAAGGGGGAGGACTGGAGTTTCCCCCCTTACCAAGGGGGGAATAAGGGGGGTCTACGAGGAGTGCAAACACCCATCAGAGACCCGTTATACTCAGTAGCCCTTCAGAGGGAACCAGCTTTTAGCCCAGTCCTTTTAACGCCGGGAAGCAGGGCTCACCGCTGCCCTACGCAGGTTCCACCCGCTCTAACAGCACCGCCTGGCTATCGCTCAACTCGAACGCCTTCAGCGCATCCCCAGGACTGGCCAACGCTACCCCCGGCGAGCTGAGCGCCACACGCCACCGATCATCATCCTCTAGCTGCAGCCAATCTCCGAGGGTCACGGCCAGCGGATCGCCGCCCATGTGGGCAACCATAACCACCTGCATCGCTGTAGTCGCCTCAGCCGGGGCGGTGCGCAGGCCATAGAACACAGTCTGGTGATCGGTATGGATGCGATTGAACCGATCTAGCGTTGATAGATTGTGGCGCAACCAAGGATGGGAACGGCGAAATCGCCGTAGGGCGAGGTTGAACTTGATGCGATCCTGATTAAGCACATCCTCCTGTAGCCACACGTTGCACATTTCATGGGCGTCTTCCATAAAGCCTTGAGCCAGTTCCTTCAGCTTGGCCACATCTAACTGAGTCAGCACCTCAGACTTATCCGCCACATTGAGTGCTTTCAGGGTTTGAACCGACTTTCGTTGGATGACCTCCTCCGGGAGTGTATCGGTGTGGTGGGTGAGCGTCGCCTGGCACAGGTGGGCCACTTCATCGAGGTCATAGTCAGTCTCCCCAATGGCATCATGAAGCCCCTGCATAAACTGACGCAGTTCCCCAAGTTTGGTAAAGCCCATGGCCTTCACCCGAGGAAACAGCTCTGGCCAATCATAGGTTTCTGGAATGATCTGCCAATCTAAAAAGCCCACAGCTTCTTCTGCCGCCACCTTCACCCCATAGCGGTCGTCAGTGTTGCGCAGAAAGCCCCAAGGCGCATGCATAGTGCAGTTGATAAAGTCCATCGGCAACCCAGGGCTGAAACCATAGGTCATCATGTTGATGGCCGGATTGTCGTAAGCGTTGTTCAGCACTTGGGGCAGGCCATCGCCCAGGTTCCAATTAATATCCAGGCTGGGATCTACCTGGGTACCCCGGCGCAGGGTATCGTGGTTGCCGCAGCCGGTAATCCAGTTTTCGCCCTCGTGCATTTGTTCGACCACCCGCCGCCATTTGCCATCCCAAAACTGGCGCAAACTGGGGGTATTGTGGGCAAAAATTAGCGGCCCCCATTGAAAAGCATCCGGCTTGAATTCAATGATGTCTCGATAAGTGGATATCTCTTCCCAGTTTTTGGCAGGCCAAGGACGGCCATCCTCGAAGATTGAAAACAAGCGGCGTTTGCCATTCCCAATATGTTGCAACACCTCGGCCATATCGCTGAGGTAGTTATCGTCGTACTCCACCAAGCCGGATATGGGATTAAAGAATTTGAAATCCTGGGCTCCATCAACCCGGATGCCATCGACCCCAGTATCGTTCTTGCGTCGCTGCATTTCTAGCAACATGGCCCGCACGGTGGGGTTTTGGTGGTTAATGTCCTGGCCATACATGTTGGGGCCTTTCATAAAGCGCCCATTTAACAATTCAATCGCCTGGTTGTCCGCATGGCCATAGACTATGTCAAAAATCACCTGAATTGGCCCGGTGGGAAAGTTATGCAGGGTGGCGATAAAGTCCACTAGTTCCTGGGGGCGCAGGGTTTCGAGTACAGAGGGGTTAGTGGCCGATGAGCCGAAAATGACAATGTCATACCCCCAGTTTTGGGTGTCCGGCTTTTTCAAGGACACCTGCACATCCCCAGCTTCCCGATCAATTTCTTCGGTTTCAGGATCCATTTCAGCCATGTCGTCATCCCGCAGGCTAAAGAAGCCGTGGCCCACGTCATGCTGGCCCAGATACTCCACTGTGGGTTCGATAGGTAACAGTTGAACTGCGTCATACCCAACGAAATTTTGCTCGGCTGGGGTCAGGGGCTGCTGGGCCTTCAGCTTTTCGGCAATCCGTTGATACAGATCAGTTAACCCGCTGATGTAGCCATTGGGGGAAGCGGTGTTGACGTGCAGCTGCAAAATGTTGCTGGGGGCATGGACTTGCACCACTCCCGAGTCGTCCGTATCGCCCTGGGTAAAGTAGTCCAGGTCAGCCCGATCGCGCTGCATGCTGTCCATGTCATAAACTTCTGCCGGGGCATAGACCCCATAGGGCAGAGAGTAGGCCAAACAGTCACCAATGACCCGCACTTCGTCGTGGACATCCAGGTAGCGCAGCCAGTAGAATGAGCCGAATTCGTCTTTGGTGCCCGGCTTCATCCCCGACAGCACGCCCCAAAAATATTCACCCTGCTTCTCCAGTTCCACCGTGTCACGGCGAAA
This sequence comes from Cyanobacteria bacterium T3Sed10_344R1, assembly GCA_003566335.1. Lineage (GTDB taxonomy): Bacteria > Cyanobacteriota > Cyanobacteriia > Phormidesmidales > Phormidesmidaceae > PXDR01. The sequence goes on along the minus strand of PXDR01000269.1, from coordinate 3,033 downwards.
GCGAGCGGTTTGACTGGTGCGAGTGGGGTCTATCGATTGCTTCGGAGTAAAAACTTCCAGATAAATGTTTTTGGGCTGCACCATATCAGCCCCCAATTCAGGAGCCCAAATCCCGATTTCAGTCAGGCCATCTGAACGATAGTGAGCCCCTAGCCGAGTCGCCAAGGCTTGGGCCTTATGGAACATCGTTTCTTCTGACTGATATACCTGGTCGGCCCAGTCCAACAACGCCTGGGTTTCGGTGTCCAGTAGTTGAATACGAGCAGCGGTGGCAACCATAGGAGGGGTAGTTTCCTTATTCGTGAGCAGTGTACAAGGGGGGGAGAAGAGTAGGGCGGGGGAACAACGCCTGCACAAAGCGAGTGCTGGGCACTCAGCTAGTCCGAAGAACTGAGTTCAAAACTCAAAACTATTGCCCCCTGTCCTAGGGCAAGCTGCGATCGCAGCTTTGCCTCTTTACCGTTCGAGCTTCAAGACCACCACGCCCAGGGGTGGCAACGTCAAACTTAAGGCATTGGGCCAGCAGGGGTTGTCCCATGTGTGACTTTGTTGACCGCCACCGTTGTCGATGCCGCTACCGCCGTAGGTGGTGGCATCGCTGTTGAGCACTTCCTTGTAATAGCCGGGTTCCGGCACACCCACCCAATAGTCCTGTTGGGGTTGGGGCAGGAAATTACACACTGTCACCACAAATTGGTCGGAGTGCTGATCGCGGCGCAAGAAAGACACCACGCTGTTGCCTGCATCGTTGCAGTCAATCCACTCGAAGCCCTGGTCAGAGAAATCGTCGGTGTATAGGGCCGGTTCCTGCTGATAAAGGCGATTGAGGTCGGCCACAAACTGCTTCAGCTGTTGGTGGGGGGGCTGATTAAGCAGGCCCCAGTCCAGATCTAGCCAGCTATTCCACTCAGTAGTCTGGCCAAATTCCATCCCCATAAACAAGGTTTTCTTGCCGGGGTGGGTAAACATGTAGGCATAGAGAGCCCGTAGGTTAGCCAACTTTTGCCATTCATCCCCTGGCATCTTTTGGTACAGATTGCCTTTGCCATGCACCACCTCGTCGTGGGACAGGGCCAGCATAAAGTTCTCGCTGAAGGCGTACCAGATGCTGAAGGTGATGTTGTTCTGGTGGTAGCGGCGATAGATGGGATCTTGGCTGAAGTAGTTGAGCATGTCATGCATCCAGCCCATATTCCACTTCAGGTTGAAGCCCAAGCCACCCACGTAGGTCGGTCGTGACACGTTGGGCCAAGCGGTGGATTCTTCCGCCACAGATAGCACGCCAGGATAGTAGCCGAAAAGCAGGGTATTCAGCTGGCGCAGTAGATCAACAACCTCCAAATTTTCGTTGCCACCAAAGTGGTTCGGCACCCACTCTCCAGGTTCGCGGTCGTAGTCCAAATACAGCATGGAGGCGACAGCATCAACCCGAATGCCGTCGATGTGATACTTGTCAAACCAGAAGAGGGCATTGGAAATGAGGAAATTGCGCACCTCGTTGCGGGAATAGTTGAAGACCAGGGTGCCCCAACCTTTGTGCTCTCCCTTGCGGGGATCGGCATGTTCGTACAGGTGAGTGCCGTCAAAGAAGGCCAATCCATGGGCATCTTTAGGAAAGTGGCCCGGCACCCAGTCAACGATTACCCCAATGCCGTTGGCGTGACATTGATCGACAAAGTACATGAAGTCTTGGGGGCTGCCAAACCGAGAGGTGGGGGCAAAATGTCCAGCCACCTGGTATCCCCACGAACCATCAAAGGGATGCTCGGCCACGGGCAGCACTTCAATGTGGGTATAGCCCAGTTCTTTGACGTAGGGGATCAGTCGGTCAGCGAGTTCCCGGTAGGTGAGGAACCGAGCCTCAGGTTTTTTGCTGACCCGCACGGGGGTTGTCCCTGCTGGGGGGGGATTATCCATGCCGTCGTGTAGCCAGGAGCCCAGATGCACCTCGTAAACGGAGACGGGCTGCTCTTGGGGATCGTTGTGGCGACGCTGTTCAATCCAGTCATCGTCGTGCCACTGGTAGCTGAGATCAGTCACCACTGAAGCAGTGTCGGGTCGGATCTGCTGCTGAAAGCCGTAGGGATCAGACTTCAGGTAAACGTGACCCTCTGGGTTCTTGATCTCGTACTTGTAAATCTCCCCCTTGCCTAGTTCGGGGATGAACAGATCCCAAACGCCACCCTCTAGCAGCCGCATTTGATGCTTGCGGCCATCCCACTGGTTGAAGTTGCCGACCACTGAAATATTGCGGGCGTTGGGAGCCCAGACGGAGAAGTAAACCCCGGTTACCCCATCCACTTCAACCAGATGGGAACCCATCTTTTCGTAGATGATGTGGTGGTTCCCTTCGTTAAATAGGTGAATGTCAAAGTCTGTCAGCAGCGGTGATTTGAAGGCGTAGGGATCACGAATCACCCGCTCATGACCATTCTCTTTAATCTTCAGCAAGTAGTTTCTGTCTGCTAACCCGCTCATCCGACACTCAAAGAAGTGGGGATGGTGAATGACCTCCATGGCGTATTCTTGCTGATCCTCAGGTCTCACCACCCAAGCGGCATCTGCATCAGGAAGGTAAGCCCGAATCACCCATTTTGGATGACCATTAACCTGGTCTAGAAGATGGGAACCTAAAACTTCAAACGGGTTGTTGTGCCGGTTCTCTACGATGCGGTGCACCTGATCGGAGGAAACTGTGGCTGAAGACATAAAAACTGAAGTAGCGTCTGGTCAATACTGTCAACTAGCGACTGAGGCTAGGGGATAGCAACTGATTCACGGCCCAAGTTACGGGATAAATGGCGGTTTAAGCATCCATCCTGAGAAGGAACTGCCTGTGCTGTTCCTGACGGATTGTTGAGCTTAGCAGCGCAACAGAGAGAGCTACTGCACGCCTGGGCGGTTTAGCAGATCTGGCGGTTTGGCGGATCTGGCTGAGGGTTCCAACTTAAGGCGGGACGGATGACCCTGTGAAGTCGCTGACAAAGGGCTTCGACAAGCTCAGCCCGAACGGACTTGAAACCGTTCGCCCTG
>PXDR01000106.1 GCA_003566335.1 Cyanobacteria bacterium T3Sed10_344R1 | reverse complement strand
CGATATTTCCCTAATCGCCAATGAACAGGTGGTAATCCTGCTAACCGAGCGAGGCTACATGAAGCGGATGCCGGTCAGCACCTTTGAGGCCCAGAACCGGGCGACTCGCGGCAAGGCCGGGGCGCGGATGAAGGACGATGACGGCATTGAGCATTTCATCGGCTGCTGCACCCACGACAATGTGCTGTTCTTTACCGATCGGGGGGTGGCCTATGCCCTGCCTGCCTATCGGATTACGGAAGGCTCTCGCAATGCCCAGGGCACGCCGATTGTGCAGATGCTGCCCATCCCCCGAGAGGAAAAAATCACCTCGGTGCTGGCAGTCCAGGAATTCACCGATGAAGATTATCTAGTGATGCTGACCCAGGGGGGCTTTGTTAAAAAGACGGCCCTGTCTGCCTTCAGCAACATTCGGGCCAATGGTCTGATTGCGATTTCCCTCGAAGACGGCGACCAGTTGCGCTGGGTGCGCCTGGCTCGGGAGACCGACAGCATTTTGATCGGCTCTCGCCAGGGCATGACCATTCACTTTAAGGCCGACCACGAACAGCTGCGGCCCCTGGGACGCCCGACTCGCGGGGTGCGAGCCATGAACCTGCGGGACGGCGATGAGCTGATCAGCATGGACATTTTGCCGACCCAAGTGGTGGAATCGGTGGCCCGAGCCCAGGAAGCGGAACCCGAGGAAGAAGGGGAAGACGCTGACCTCGAAGCGGCGATGACTGCTGGCCCTTGGGTGCTGGTGATTACCGCTGGCGGCATTGGCAAACGGGTGCCGGTGTCAAAGTTCCGGCTGCAAAACCGGGCCGGGATGGGGCTAAAGGCGATTAGCTTCCGCAAGAAGGCCGATCACCTGGTAGCCCTGCGAGTAGTGGGGGATGATGATGAGCTGCTGATTGTCACCAATCGCGGCATCATTATTCGCCAGTTGATTAGCGCTATCTCTAGCCTGTCTCGCCAGGCTCAGGGGGTACGGCTACAGCGGTTGGATGAAAACGATGCGATCGCAGCCGTAGCCCTCGTACCCGCTGGCGGCGAAGAGGACTCAGAAGCCGCACTCACCCTAGAGGAGGCTGAGGCTGGGGATGCGGATAGCGACTCCAGCGACTTGGAGACAGAAAGCTCCACCAACGCCACAGCCTCGGCAGATGCTCCGGCAGTGCCAGAGTCACCTGATGCTGACACACCAGACGAATAACCGGCAAGTAACCAATTTACCCCTGGCACCCCCCAGGGGTTTCTCTTAAAATCCCAACTATGAAGTCTTGGGATAACAAACCATCGGGTCGATACCGGCGGCGATCGCAACCTCGCGGTCGCCGTCCTCGGTTGCGATCGCACTTCAGCCCCATTCCCCTTTGGGCTTGGCTATCCCTGGTGCTAAATGGGCTCTTGTTCGCCACCGTGCTGCTGCTCACGATAGAATCGCCGCGATCTGCCGCCACGCCGCCAGGAGTTGATTCAGAGTCGCTTGCGGATGAACCAGTTCCAGAGACCCTAGCCTTCACCCCAGAAATGGGAACCCGCCACCAGTTGGCCTACGAGCAGTGGGTCGATCTATTGGCCCAAGAAGCCCAAGCTGCCGCTGCCCGTCAGCCTGAGCGGTTGACCATACTGCTCGGCGATTCCATCAGCCTGTGGTTCCCGTCAGACCTACTGCCCGGTCGGCGCACCTGGCTCAACCAAGGGATTTCTGGAGATGACTCCGTTGGGCTGCTGGCCCGTCTGTCCCTGCTGGACGACACCCAGCCCGAAACCATCTTCATCATGATTGGCATCAATGACCTGATTCGGGGCACCTCAGAGGAGACGGTGCTAGACAACTATCGCCAAACCCTGATTTATTTGCAGCAGCAGCATCCCCAAACCCAGCTGGTGGTGCAGTCGATTTTGCCCCACAGTGCCGAACAAGCCACCTGGGAAGGCCGTGAGCGGCTGCTGGCTTTGCCGAATGAGCAAATTATGGCGGTGAATCAACAGCTTGAGGATATTGCCGTTGACTATGGCGCTTACTTCCTCGATCTCTACCCGCTAATGGTGACTGGTGAGGGCTACCTGCGGCCCGACCTGAGTACGGATGGCCTGCATTTAAACGAACAAGGCTATATCGTCTGGCGCACTGCGATCGCAATTTTTAGCCAAACTCAGCTCGAAGCGTCACCGTAACTCCCCCCTGGGATGCTATAACCATCCCAGACTGCTACCTTAATTGCGATCGCTTGCGCCATGAAAGGATTTCTGCTCGGACTGACCAAACTGCTGCTGGGGCTTTTCTTTGCCCTAATGCTGCTGTCCTTAGCTAGCGTCGCTGCGGCCCGCTACTTCATGGCCAAACTGGCCGTGCTGCCAGATCGCCCCACCTTTGAGAACGACGTGGCCCTGGTTGCTGATGTTGAAACTGAGCCCACAGAAGCAACTGACGAAACCGAGGCTGAAACGGAGGCTGAAGCTCCCCCCACCGAGCCCGAAACGCCCGTTGCCGACCCCGCTCTAGAGCCGGGAGCCTACACTGCGATGGTCACCCAACCGATTGGCCTTGTCCTGCGGGATGGCCCCGGCACCCAGTACAACCAGATGGGGGGCATCGAGAACAACGAACGCATGGTTGTCTTAGAAGAAAGCGAAGACCGCCAGTGGCTGCGGGTACGCATCCCCAGCACGAGTCAAGAGGGCTGGGTCCGGGCCGGGAACTCCCGCCGCCTAGAGGACGAAGCCGCCCCCACTGAGTCCCCTGACAGCGACCCCGCCGATGCTGCTGTTGATCCTGCCGTGAATCCGGCTGAGATGCCCTTTGTTTCTGAGGACGGTCAGTAAGAGAACGCCGTGGGATTCGGTAGGATTCGGGGGGCTGATTAAGTTGACGCTGTGAACCAAGACTCCCTGTGGGTTTATGCCGGGGCGGATCAAAGTCGGGTGAGTGTGGCTGTCTCCCGGTCGTAGCGAAATTGGTCGAGGGTGCCTGCCTGGATTTTTTCCATTACCGCTTCAATTACCGCTAGGGGAACGAGAAACCACTCCCTCGGCTTTACGGGGGTGCCGAAGCGATCGGGTAATTCCAAGTCCAGTCGAGCATCCGCAAAAAACTTTTGCAGCAGCGCCTCAAGCCCTGTGCGGTTAATGTTTGCCAGCTTAAAGGTGGCGACGATTTCCACTTCTGCTAGCAAGTATGTGGGGTCTTTCTTGGCGTTAGCAATCCGGCGCTTCACGTCGCCGCCGGTCACGCCGATTTTGTGGATGACAGCCCGATTTTTGGCAATGAAGGGGTGATCTGACTTGCTCCTGAGCACGTAAATGTAGCCGCTGGGCAGGTCGTCCTCTGCTTCAACCTGGGAAAACAGGGGGCCGAGATCTGGGGTGGTGATGCGACGGCTGGTCTTGTCTTTGTTGAGAGCACGCTGAAGCGATCGCAGCAATAGATCGCTTTCCGTGCCGTTGTCGTAGATCACCCGCAGCCGACAGTCGGAGCGGCCATAGTCGCTGATAAACGGTTCGCCCATGTCAGCCACCAAGACCTTGTGCCCATCGAGAATAAACAGATCTCCTGGATTGACTTCTGCATTGTCTTGGTACTTCAGGGTTTGCCGGGCTCCGGTGGTTAAGTCCTGCTGCACTTGTTTGAATACAGGCTTGAACTCGGCGAAGTCTGGGCAGGGGGTGCGCTGGGCCACTTCCTCTGCCGCTTTGATTTCCTGGCGCGACCGCACATGGGTCAGCTGGGTGACGTCGTCCTCGGCAGCCTCAGCCCCTAGGGAAGCCAGCAGTGCCGCGTCATCAAGGTCTTCAGCTTCTGGGATCAGGCTGGCGTCGGCGTTTAAGAGTCCCTGGGCGTCAAGCGGCTCCAAGACAGCCCGGCATTCTGCCGATTCCCGCAGGCAATCTAGCCGTACCGCGTAGAGCCGTTCAAAGATGTCGCGGTCTTCCCCATGCTGAGGCAGGCGACCCTGTTCTGCCACGAACCGCTCAATGTCTTCAAACCCGGCGATAATCCGCTCTTCTCGGGCAGATCGCTGGACGGTCGGGGTGGGGGCAGTGTCGAGGCCGAGATCCGCCAGCAGTTCCAGGTCGGCGTCGGTGGTGTGCTTAGCGCTTGATTTAGGCATGATCACCTTGCAACTGCTGCATCAACCAGTTGGCGGCAGCGGTGTTGGTTTCTGTGGACAGCCGCTCTAGGGTGGCGTCTAGCAGGGCAATGGAACCGGAGTAACATGTGTTCCATTGTATTAGCTGACTAACGGTGCTGGGCACAGATAGAGACTACTATCAGTTCTGGTCTCGTAGCGTTACCTGTCTTTACTCCCCTCTAGCTCTCCTTACCAAGGGGGAGAACAAGACAGCTTCCGGTCTCCCCCCTTACCAAGGGGGGACTAAGGGGGGTATTCGGGGCGTCAATCAACTTACCGGCAAGTCAGACTTGATGCGAACGTGCTGCATTACCCCCTCTAGCTCCCCCTTGGTAAGGGGGAGGACAAGATATATGCTGTTTTTTTCTTCCTTTAACTCCACCTTGAAAAGGGGAAAGATAAAAGCTCTCCCTCTTGATAGGAGATGGGTGCTCTTATGACAAAGCTGTACAACCAGTCATCCGAGCGGGATAAGCGCCGATCACTGCGTAATAATATGCCGCCAGCCGAAAAGTTGCTGTGGGCTAAGTTGCGAAGTCGGCAGGTTGAGGAGTGCAAGTTTCGACGGCAGTACAGTGTTGGACCGTTTGTGGTTGATTTTTATGGCCCGGCACTAAAGCTAGTGATTGAGGTGGATGGTGATAGCCATATTGGGGAAGATGCGCAGACATATGATGCCGATCGGCAAGTGTTCTTGCAATCGAAGGGAATGCGGGTAGTGCGGTTTACGAATCAGCAGGTGTATCAGGACTTAGATGGAGTGGTCGAGGCGATCGCCCTCCTGATCCACGATCTCCGGTCTCCCCCCTTACCAAGGGGGGACTAAGGGGGGTATTCGGGGCGTCAATCAACCTACCGGCAAGTCAGACTTGATGCGAACGTGCTGCATTACCCCCTCTAACTCCCCCTTGGTAAGGGGGAGGACAAGAAAAATTCCAGTTTCCCCCCTTACCAAGGGGGGACTAAGGGGGGTATTCGGGGCGTCACAACACCCCATCCCAAATCCTAGGCGTTGCTTTCTTCCTTGACCTTGCGTTGCAGGAAGGCAATCCCCTCGGCCATCTGTTTTTCCCAGGGGTCGGTAGCGGTGAGGGAGGGGAGGCGGCCTTTCTCTTGTTTGAATCGCTGGGCGCGTCTAGCCAGGGCTCGGGCGTCGTCTAGGCTGAGGCTGACCCGCTTGGCGGCGATGACTTCTGCGACTTGTTTTAGCCGTTCTTCGCTCATGGTTTTGGCGAGGATGGCGTAGGCTGCGCCAAAGGGGTTGATCCGGTCGATTAAGTCCATGTCCAGCTCGGTGACGGAGAGGGCAAATTGCCGGACACCGTCGAGCAGGGCGGTGTTTTTGCTGGGCTCTAGATCGTTGGCCGGGGCAGGTTCAGGAGTCGTCGGGTCGGACTTGGCCCCATAGGTGCCGCTGGCTTCGCCGAGGATTTTTTTGCCCTGTTGAACCAGGTTGAAGGCTGCGATCGCATGTTGACGCACCGCTTCTTGATCTTCGGTTTCTAGGTCGGGGAATTTTTCTTGAACGATTTTGCCCATTCGTACCTGGGTAAGTTCTTCGGGTACGACTTCTTCATTCAATAAGCCTTGCTCAAGGGTTGAGGTGTCTTGGACAAAGGCGGTGACCAGCTCGGTTAGGTCTTCTTGGCAGATCCGCTTGGCTTCTGGGTTTTTGGGTTCGACTAGCCCTTTGATTTCAATCTGGATTTGGCCGGTGTCTGGGTTGACGCCCACGTTGCAATGGTTGGGGTCGTAACCTGCGTCGCCGTAGTCGAAACCGGGGGTGGCTTCGTTGCTGGGTTGCTTGGGCCGAAAGTCGAAGCGGGGCGAGAGGACTTGTTCCATCAGCAGACTGGCTGCGAACGCTTTGAGGGTGTCGTTGACGGCCTCGGTGACGGCAGTTTCGCTGGCGTCGGGTTCGGCGATTAGGTTAGTGAACCGGGCGCGGGTTTTGCCGGGGGCATCCCGAGTGGCCCGGCCAATGATTTGGATGATTTCGGTCAGGCTGGCCCGGTAGCCGATGGTGAGGGCGTGTTCGCACCAAATCCAGTCAAAGCCTTCTTTGGCCATGCCCAGGGCGATGATCATATCGACATGGTCGCGGTTGTTTTTCTGGCTGGAGTCTTTGAGGGCGGCGGCGACTTTGTCCCGTTTGCTGGGGTCGTCATCGACTAGGTCGGCAATTTTGAGCAGTTTGCCGTCGGCGGTTTTGACCAGCTGAAAGCCGGTGTTGGGGTCGGTGCCCTGCCAGTCCCCCAGTTCTTCGATGATGTGTTCGACTTCGCGTATTTTGTCCTTGGTGCTCTCGCGGGAGTT
>PXDR01000082.1 GCA_003566335.1 Cyanobacteria bacterium T3Sed10_344R1 | reverse complement strand
CGCAGTCTCAAGCAAAAGGCGAAGCGGGCGGCGATGAGCCCTGACTACATGCTCACTGTCCTGGCTGCAGGGCTGAAAACCTAGCACATTTTCTCGATGCTTTTCTTGCGCTTACCCTGGCCTATTGCCCCAACGGTTTGCCAACTGCGTTGTTGGGGTTAGTGCTACCGAGGGTCTAGATGCGATCGCAACCCTTGATCTCTGCCTACAGGCGGGCTATCGGCCCAGGGACTTAGCCCCCAGCTTCTTGCCTGCGCCTTAACGCGACGACCGCATCAGCAGACCTAGCCCAATCGCCAGCCCCAGGGCCGTAGGGAACCAAGCCGACACCAAGGGCGAGATCAGGCCCACCTCGCCCATGGCGTTGGTCACAAACGACAGCAAGTAGTAGCCAAAGATAATAATTACGCTGACGCCAAAGCTAGTGGCTTTCCCCGTGCGCTGGGGCCGCACCCCAAGGGCCGATCCCACCAAACCAAACACCACGCAGACAAACGGCAGGGCATACTTCTGCTGAATCCGGATTTCCCACTTGCGGATCTCCTGATCATCGCCGCCCTGGCGCAGCAGGTCGAGATACTCAGACGCCTCGGCAATGTTCATCTCCGTGTTGTCCTTCGTGCGCGACGCCAGATCTAGGGGCGTGCGGGGAAGCTGCAGCTCTTGGCGATCGAACCGGGTGATATGGCGGAAAGACCCATCAGCAGAAATTGAATAAATTGTGCCGTCCGCAAAAGCCCAGAGATTTTTACCTGTATCCCACGTCGCCGTCTCCGACCGGACAATATTGTCGAGATCGGACTCAGAGAAGTCCAGCACCGTAATGTCGTGCATTTCTTCCCCATCAAACCGGCGCGCATAAAACAGCCGGGAGAGCTGCTGCGCACTGGAATCATCATCGGCCCGACGAAATTCCTGGAAGAGAATATTGCGTTCTCGAAACGGGGGCCGCTCTGTATTCAACGCCCGCTCTAGAGTGACCGCTGCCTGGTAGTTCGCGGCGGGGGTAATCATCTCGTTAAATGCAAACGTTGCCCCCGTGACCATCAGACTTAAGATCACTGCCGGGGCGACAATCCGTCGCACGCTCACTCCACAGCCCCGCATGGCAATCAGCTCACTATCGCTAGAGAGCCGACTGTAGGTCATCATCGTGGCCAGCAGAGTGGACATCGGAAAAGCCAGCACCATGAATTCCGGCAGCTTTAGCAGAAAAATCTGCCCAGCCAGCATAATCGACAGGCCGGAATTGGTGATTTGGCGAATCAGCTCAAACAGCGCCCCAATGGAAATGCCGATGGAGGAAAACGCCCCAACGCCAAACAAAAAGGGTAGGGTCAGCTCTTTGGCAATGTAGCGATCCATTACCGAAAAGGTGGGCAGTCTGATACCGCGTCGAGACCGGGGGGAAGAAGACTGGGTCACCATAGGTTAGGCGCGTAAGGGAAAAAGCAGTAAAACAGCAGCAGTGAATGAGAGGCAGGGCTGAGAAAACTGCAGCCTGCCGATTTGGCACAGTTTTTAGGTTCCATTCAGGGTTAAGCCAGGGAGGTCAGGTGACCCAACCCACACATCCAGCAAACCTTAGAGCTGGAACCGGTCGCCCAGATAATGTTGGCGAACTAGGGGATTGGCGTAGAGGTCAGCCGCACTGCCTGCCGCCAAAATTTGGCCGTCGCTCATGATGTAGGCTCGGTCAATGATTTGCAGAGTCTCTCGTACATTGTGGTCGGTAATCAGGATGCCCATATTGCGATCGCGCAGTCTGCCGACAATTTCCTGAATTTCAGACACCGCAATCGGGTCAACCCCGGCAAAGGGCTCGTCCAAAAACAAAAACTTTGGGCCATCTACCCCAGCGGCCAGGGAACGGGCCAGTTCTGTGCGGCGGCGCTCTCCCCCAGAGACCTGAATCCCCAGGGTATTGACCACCTTCTCAAGTCGTAAATCTTTAATCAGATGATGCAGTCGGTCGTCATACTCCGATGGCGGCACATCGGTCTGCTGCATCACCAGCAAAATGTTGTCCCGCACGCTGAGGTTGCGAAAAATGCTGGGCTCTTGGGCCAGATAGCCAATACCCAGCCGCGCCCGCTGGTGAATCGGCATCTCGGTAATGTCCACTTCATTCAGGCAAACCCGACCCTGGTCGGGGCGTTCTAGGCCAGTTGCCATGTAGAAGGTGGTGGTCTTCCCCGCGCCGTTGGGGCCAAGTAAGCCGACAATCTCCCCCTGGGACACAGAGAGACTGACCCGATTGACTACGGGCCGCTTGCTGTAAGACTTTTGGACGCTGTCTAGCGCAATCTTCAAAGGTGTGACCACGGAAGGGGAATCGTGGGCCTGGGTTGGCTTAGATTTTACCAGAGGTCTTGTCATGGCTTGGGGGATGGGGGCAGAACAGGTGCGAACCCGCCGGAAACAGCGGCACTGTTTTCAGCATACCCAGCCCCCGGGGAGAACTCCCTAGTCTTGTGACGGCGTGGGGATTGGACTGACGTTGATTTCGCTAGGGGGCGGGGCTGCCTCGGGGCGGGGATCGTTGCCACTGGCGTTGGGTTGGGAGGCGCGGTTGCCGTTGCCGCCATTGCCGCCGTTGCCGCCATTGCTAGGCAGGATGTACACAGACTCTACTTGGCGATTGGGCTGGGGCAGGGCCACAAACCGACCTTCTTCGACCAGATAGGTCACGGTTTCAGCGCGCAGGGAGTTCCCTTCTTGCCGAACAAACACGTCGCCACTGAGGACGATTCGCCCTTCTTGGCTAAAGTATTGGGCCTGGGCAGAAGTGGCAAAGATTTGTTCTGCCGGGTAGTCAATTTGAACGTTGCCTCGGGCCACGATGACGCCAGTGACCGTATTGGCCTCTTGAACGTCGGAACTGAGGGTAATCGCTCCACCGCCGCCGGTTTGGGCTTGGACAGGACGGAGCATCAGCCCATTGGAGCCCAGCCCAGCTACAGCAAGTAGCCCTAGGGCAGCGCGGGGCACAGTTAGCCAGCGGAGTCGGTGCATGGATCCCTCAAGAGTTGGCGATTGCCAGGTAGGTGAATGTGTCGATAAGTGGCCGATCTGTGGCCAATCTGTGGCCGATCTAACGTATGTGGTTGGACGCGGGGCGGGGCGTTAATGTTTCGCCCACTCTCTCAAAATCAGTCTCTCAAAAAATAAGGGCCATCACCAAGCCATCACTAAATATCTTGGCGCAAGATTTGGGGGGCAGGTAGCTCAACCGTCCAGTCGTCCGGAGGTGGGGCCGCGTTGAGAATAGTGGCAGCTAAAGCTTGAACCTGCGCTTCACCAGCCTGGTGTAGGCCCATTAACCAGTGTTGCGATCGCAACCTTAAATCCGACACATCCACACCAGCATAGCTGGGTTCAAATGGCCCCAGTCGATTCAGCCCCTCCCCCATCAGCATGGCTGCGCCGCGCCAGTTATGGTTCCCCAAATGGTAGAGCCCTACCGCCACCTGCAAAATCCCTTGGTAGAAGGGCTTCTCAGCCGTCGTTGCCTCCATCCAAATCGCTTCTAGGGTGTCATGGCAGGCGTAGAAGTCACCCTGATTAAATTGGTCAATGCCCTGCTGGAATAAGTCAGTCATTGGGTTAGTGCCGATTGCCTTATTACTGATTACGCTGAATCATCGGTCACGCGGACAGAAGAATCACGCGGATAGAAGTTTCCCGATCTTGAACTTGAATCTTGAATTTGAACATAGACTGCAAGCCCAATAGAGCCCAATAGAACAGTGAGATGCATTGGCACAGCAATTGTCATTGATCTTAAAACACAGGTGGTATGCTCCTGTGGTGAGTGTGAGTTTGGAGTGAATTGAGTATGGTTTCGTCCCCCGTTCGGCCCGATTCTGCTGCGGCGGTGGCCGCCGCCGTTCCGAGTTCTGCCCCTACCGCCCCCCAAGGCACCGGCTGGGCTCCCCTGCCCTTACCGCAATCAGCCCTGTTCGGCACCGATGGCATTCGCGGTCATGTGGGAGAACTGCTGAGCGCGCCCCTCAGCCTGCAAATTGGCTATTGGGCGGGGCAAGTCCTGCAAGCCCAGGCCCGGATGCCTGGCCCGGTGATTGTCGGCCAAGATTCCCGCAACTCCAGCCCGATGCTCGCGGCTGCCCTGAGTGCTGGACTCTCCGCTGCGGGGTTAGAGGTCTGGCACCTGGGGCTGTGCCCTACCGCCGCTGTCGCCTACCTCAGCGAAACCTGTCAGGCTGTAGGCGGCGTGATGATTTCTGCCAGTCACAACCCCCCAGGGGACAACGGCATCAAGTTCTTTACCCCGAACGGCACCAAGCTACCGGCCCAACAGCAGCAGCAAATTGAAGCGGCCTTGCGCCAAGGCCATGGCCCGATCTCTGGGGCCACCTGGGGAACGTATCAGTCCCGCCCGGATTTGCTGCAACGCTATCACCATTTTTTACAGAGTTCCCTGCCCAAGGTCAGCCTCAGCGGTCTGAAGATTGTCCTAGATATGGCCTGGGGGTCGGCAGCCGGGATTGCCCAAGCCGCCTTTGAGCAAACTGGCGCAACGGTGATTGGCCTGCATGGTCAACCCGATGGCAACCAAATTAATGTGGGCTGTGGCTCCACCCATCTTGGCCCGCTGAAGGCGGCGGTTGCCGCTCACCAAGCCCACATTGGCTTTGCCTTTGATGGGGATGCTGACCGGGTGCTGGCGGTCGATGCCCAAGGTCGGGTCGTGGATGGCGACTACATTCTCTATCTCTGGGGCAAAACCCTGCACCAGCGGCGGCAGCTCCCCGATAACACCATTGTCTCAACGGTGATGGCCAACCTGGGGTTTGAGCGGGCTTGGCAGGCCCTCGGGGGCACCCTGATCCGCACGGCGGTGGGGGATCAATACGTCCATGCCGAAATGCTGCAGCGCGGGGCTAAGCTGGGGGGCGAGCAGTCGGGGCATATCCTCTGTCACCACTACAGCATGACCGGCGACGGCATCTTGACGGCCCTGCACTTGGCTAGCCTGGTGCAGCAAACCGGGGGCTGTCTCTCGACCCTGATGGATGACAGCTTTACCCCCTACCCGCAGCGCCTGGAAAATGTGCGGGTTTTGGATCGCGACGTGCGCCTCAATTGGCAAAACTGCGATCCCTTACAGCAGGCGATCGCAACCGCAGAAGCCGCTATGGGGTCAGACGGTCGGGTGTTGGTGCGAGCTTCTGGCACTGAGCCCCTGATTCGCGTCATGGTAGAGGCCGCCTCAGCAGAGTTGGTCAACCACTGGACAGATTCCCTCGCTGCGGTGGTCAACCGTCACCTGGTGGCTGCTTAGGGGCAAGGGTTAGCGGCAAGGGTTAGCGGCAAAGCGCGGTCGCAGTCGGGCTCGGTGGCCTAGCGCCGCCGGGCCTTGCTGACCATTTTGCGGGAGAGGCGAATCTGGATTTGGCTGCGATCGGCCCAGTCTTGCAGAATGCGGTAGAAGATTTGCCGGTCTTGGGCCTGCAACACCGCCGTTTGGTCGGCGGTCTCAATCACGTAGGGATATCCGCCGCCGATGATCACTTCTCCGCGCACCCAGTCTAAAACCTGGTTCAGTCGGCCTGCCTCCCAAATCCAGCGGGGCAGCTCTAGGCGGGCTGGATAGCCGTCTCGGGTGGTTTTGAGATAGGTAAAGGTGATCTGGTCTCGCTGGTCGCCATAGTCCAGTAAAATGCCGCTGCGATCGCATTCAAATAACGGCGTGCGATCGCCCCACTGCATCTGGTGATGCACCATCTGGGCATCATGAACGCTAGGAGCATCCCCCAGGCGATACAGATGGGCCAAGGTTGTGGTCAAGTCTCGGGCGTAGGACGTATCAATGTAGCCCACCAGCGGCACCTGACGGGCTTGACTGACCGCCAACAGCTTCATCAGCGCCAAGCGGTAGACATCCCGAGTGTCTGGGTCAAAGGCTTCGGCAAAGGTCGCCACCAAAGAGCCATCTAGAAACACCAGACATCGCTCTGGCTCGCTCACCGCCTCGATGTAGCGCACCAACCGCGCTACCTCCATCTCAAACCGCCGCATATTCACCCGACGATCTACCGGTTCGGCGCTATTCCCCGCCTTGAGATCTGCCGGGGTCAACACATCCAGCTCAACATCCTTGGTGTAGCCACCCTGACCGTCATGGCGATTCTCGTACCAGCCCACCTGCACCAAGGCCACCGGCACCGACAAATCCTTACTGGGAAAAATCTGCGAACCGTCTACGGCAAACGTCGTCACCCCAGTCAAACGCTGACGCACCCAGGCCAAGCTTTCCTCCCGACTAGCCCAGTGCAAGTTAGCCCGAATCACCCCAGATTCCGTTTCCGTCAGCGGCTCTAGGATCTTTGCGCCAATCGCCTTGGGGGGCCAGTCCGACGGGGGCGCTTGGCAAAAGCGCTCCCAAGACGCCTTATAGCGACCAAAGTCGCGATAGGTTTTGACATCAAACTGGCTAAACGCCGATCG
>PXDR01000228.1 GCA_003566335.1 Cyanobacteria bacterium T3Sed10_344R1 | reverse complement strand
TAGGCAAGATTTTTAGGAGACCGATATGGCAACCCTGACAGTTTGGAAATTTGACTCTGAGGACGGTTCAGCCCAGGCGATTCAAAAGTTAGAAGCCCTGCAAAAGCAGAAGCTCGTGCAGGTGTTCGATGCGGCTGAGGTGATTTGGCCTCAGGACAGTCAAAAGCCCAGAACTAAGCAGGCGGTGAACTTGGTCGGCAGCGGTGCCCTAGGCGGTGCGTTTTGGGGACTGCTGCTGGGTCTGATTTTCTTCATGCCTTTCCTCGGTGCGGCAGTCGGTGCAGCCGCAGGTGCCCTAGGCGGTTATTTCCGTGACTACGGCATCAATGACGACTTCATTCGCGACATGCGCGAAAAAGTCACGCGCGGTTCATCGGCCTTGTTTCTGCTGACCGGGCAAGTGACAGTGGACAAAGTCCGCGACGCCTTCAAAGACGAACTCAACCACGCTCAGCTCTTGCAGTCCAACCTCAGCGAGGCCCAAGAAGCCAAGCTGCGCGAAGACTTCGCTTCGTAAATTAGCGGCGGCTTAAAGCTGCTTAACGGGAAAGTATAGGCAGCAAAGTCTGTTAAAACAGGCCATCGAGCTTTCAGCCTCGGTGGCCTGTCATGTGTCCCACCTACATTCCCCTTTCTGGAGCAACATCGGTTCTAGGAGTGGTTCACCCCAACACCGATGCGCCTACCTGATAGTTCTGCCAAGCTTGGACAAAGATGTAAATCGACAGCAGAGCGAGCATTGAGCGGAACAGCATACTGACCAATTTGTCCGGCAGTTTGGGCAAAAAACGCGTGCTGAACTGCACCCCCACCAAGCCACCAAACCCCAAAATTAGCCCCGGCGCAATCAAGATATTACCCGCCGCCGCATGGCCGACACAGGACGAAATCGCGGTAATCACAATGACTCCCAAGCTGGTCTGAATCGCCGTTTTAATCGGCTCCCCCAGCAGCAAAATTTGTAGCGGCACCATAATCACGCCCCCGCCCACGCCGAATAACCCGGCCAAGAACCCCGCTGTTCCACCGGTCACCAGTCGGGCCATCAGCGGCGTCATCATCTTTTCGGGCACGGTTCCCCGGCTGATTAACCGCTTTCGCAGTTCCACCAAATAGATATTCACCAACAGCAGCACCCCAAAGGCCGCCAGCAGTAGGTAGGGGGCAAACCGACTAGCCAAAAACGCGCCAACCTGGGCCGTCAACACCGCTGGGAATCCTAGAAAAATCACCCGCCGCCAGCTCAGAAACCCCATGCGCCAGTTCTGAAAACTGCCTGCGGTTGACGTGACCAAAATTGCTAAGCTGCTGGTCGCCACCGACTGTACTGGGGTGTAGCCAAAGGTTACTAACATCGGCACCAGCACAACCCCACCGCCAATGCCTAGAAAACCGGCCAGAACCCCAGAGAAAATGCCCCCTAGAGCCAATAAAACAATATCTACCGTTGTCATCTTGAGTCATCAAAACACGAAACATCATTGAGAAAATTTAGAGAGATCTCAGGGAGAGCTCAACAGCAATTCTCCGGCTGGACTCAACAGAAAATCCGACCCATGCTTTGACTGAAGTCGTTGCTTGAGCCAAACAGGGTCGGGAATTAAGTCGGATCTGTCGAGATGAAATCAGCGGCCATCAGCTTATACCGTGCTCATACCGCGCTTATACCGCTAGAAAGTGGGTCTAAATGGTGCGTCATCATCCAGGGAGACGCACCATTCAAGCGGAGATTAGTGGCTAGAGGCTCGCCGTTTGTTGGGCTTCATCACCACCTTGATGGCCGGGGTGCTGAGCATAGCAAACGCCAGCATCAAAAAGCCAAGCACTTCCAGCACGCCGTTTTCAGCAATGCCACCCAGGTACAAGACCGGCATTGACACCAGGGCAATTACCCCAGCAATGGTTTGTAGTTTGGTGGTTAGATCCATGCGCATGGTATTTGTGCCTCCTAACAAGTTTGGATGAGAGTTTTGGATGGATGAGAGATCATTGGATGAGAGTTGGCTCAGGATCTAGAGAAATCCGTGGGCTGAGGCGGGGGCATTGCCCCCAAGACCTCACGCGACAATCAAGGCCACAATGCCGATGACTGCGGCAATCAGAAGGGCCAGGGGCAGCGTCACCTTCAGCACATCTCCTTCCCGACCTAGAATTCCGGCGGTGGTGGTGCCGAGCAGCACGTTCCCTGGGGCAATCATGTTGCCAGCAGCGCCTCCCGCCGTTTGGGCACCGAGGATGGCAAATTCGTTCAGCCCGGCAACTTGGGCGGTCACCTGCTGGAAACTGCCGAACAGCGCATTAGAGGCCAAGTTTGAACTGGTCATAAAGGCTCCCAGCACCCCAATGTAGGGCGACAAAACTGGGTAGGCAGCACCGGCAAAGTCGGCCACACCATAGGCCAGCACTTCTGCTTGGCCGGTGCCCCGCAGCACAAAGGACATGGTGACCAAGGCCGACACGGCAATGATGGAGGGCACGGATTTTTCCAGGGTGCGACCAAAGATGCGCTGGACGCCGCCGGGCCGAAATGCCCCCATAGAGGCAAAGACAAAGTAGCCGATGATGGCTGCCCCTAATAGGAAGGAACCAGCATGGGTGAAGATGGCAACGCTGGTTTCGGTTGAAGAGTTCGCGAACCCTAAGCCGGTTTCGGTTTCGGGATAGGACAGGCCAAACTCAAAGAAGCCGAGGGCGTTGTTAATCGGATCAATCAGCAGAATGCCAAAGGTCAGACCCAGCAGAGAGTAGTAGGGGGTAAAGGCTTGGTGAACGCCCATCTCAGGCTGATCGGTGTTGTCGAGGGCAGCTTCGCCCCGGGGTACATCGGTGAAAATGCGGCTGTGAATCCGGGAAGGGCGCTGATATTTAGGCAGGTTGCCGATGACGAAAATCAGGCCAAAGGCAACGATGCTGGCGATGAAGCCGTTGATCGTGTCGTTCCACTGGGATAGACCAATGGTCAAGCCGCCTTGCACCAGGGAAATGGGGACGACCGCTAGCAGTCCTTCCCGCACCCCGGCCAGCCGACCGTAGAGCCAGCAGACTAGCAGACCGCCAGCGATGCTAATTAACCAGACGAACCCAGCAGCATAGAGGGCGGTTGCGGCGGCGTCAGGTTCACTCAAATTGGTGACTTCTTTGAGCGTCAACCAGGCGACAGCCAAGGTGCCGAAGGTGTTGTTCCAGGCGTGGCCCACTAGGGGAATAATCACGGCGTAGAGGGGCCGAACGCCAATGCCCACAAGCAGCGGCGCGGCGACAGCAATAGGCACGCCGAAGCCGGTGATGCCCTGTAGGAAAGAGGCGAACACCCAGCCAAAGGCCAAAATTTGAATCAGCCGGTTGGGGGAAAATCGCTCAATCCCGCGCCGGAATGGCTCGAAGGCGTCGGCTTCTTGGGTAACTTCGTAGATCAAGATGGCCGAAATTACGATGTAGAGAATTAAAAAGGCTGACCATAGCCCTTTGACGCTTTCTAGGGCGACGAGGTTGAGGGGGGCGCGATAGATGGTTAGGGCGGCAACGGTTGCGATCGCCCAGCCAATCGGCCCAGCTTCTGCGGCACCCCAGCGAAAGACAATCATTAACAGCAGTAAAACGGCAATGGGTAAAAAGGCGACGAGCCAATTTAACCCGCTGACATAGTCTTCCATGGAAATAAACCTCCAGAGTGTAGATAAACTGCGTCGGCTCAGCTGGTCGAGGGACGGGACTGAGGTAAGCAGGTGGGGGGAAATCTGTCAGATCCCGGTGGGATCGGGCGGTCGTTACCAGCCCAGGGCGGTGCCATCGCCGCGAGGATCGGCCCCGCCGTAGAGCACGCCAGTCTCGGGATGGATTTGGATCATCTGGGCGTGGCCCATTTTCTCGGCCCAGGGGGGCGTGGGCGTGACCGGATGGCCGCGCTGGGCGAGGTCGGCCTGGATCGCTTCGGGGATGCGGCCCTCTAGGGACAGGCTGCTGGTGCTTTCCCCCCAGGTGCGGCCCTGGAGCCAGCGGGGCCAGTCAATGGCGGACTGGGGATCTAGGCCAAAGTCAATCACCCGGGTCAGCAGGGCCGCTTGAGTTTGGGGCTGACCTTCGCCGCCCATGGTGCCTAGCACCCATTCCAAATCGCCGCTGGGATTGAGAGCCAGGGCGGGAATTAGGGTGTGGAAGGGACGCTTGCCGGGAGCAAGGCAGTTGGCCTGGGCGGGGTCAAGGGAAAAGAAGGAGCCGCGATTTTGCAGGACGATGCCGGTGTCGCCGCCGACGATGCCGCAGCCGTAGTCGAAGTAGAGGCTTTGGATGGTGGCGACGGCGTTGCCCTGGTCGTCTACGACGGCGCAAAAGGTGGTGTCGCCGTTGCCGATGCCGGGGCCGTAGGATTGGGCTTTGGCTAGGTCAATCAGCGGGCGGCGCTGGTCGGCGTAGGCTTTGCTGATGAGTTCTTCAATTGGGATATTGATGAACTCAGGGTCACTCAGCCAGCGATCGCGATCGGCAAAGGCGACTTTAGTGGCCTCGACCATCAGGTGATAGTAGTCGGCAGTATGGTGGCCGATGGCCTGCAGGTCGTAGGCTTCCAGCAAATTCAGGATTTGCAGAACGGCGAAGCCCTGGGTGTTGGGGGGCATTTCCATCACCTGGTAGCCCCGGTAGGTGGTGGAGATGGGGTCAACCCAGTCGCTGTGGTGGTCGGCGAAGTCAGCAGCAGTGAGGACGCCGCCAATTTGACCCAGGTGTCGGGTGATTTCGGTTGCGATCGCACCCCGATAAAAGGCGTCTTTGCCGCCAGTTGCGATCGCCCGCAAACTTTGCCCCAGGCCAGGATTAGTTAAGACACTTCCCTGGCGGGGCACCTGCTGCTGGGGTAAAAAACAGGCTTGGGCATAGGGATCTTCAGCCAGCAGCTCTCGGTTGCGTCTTGTCCAAGACTCCTGAGACGCCGACACAGGATAGCCCTGCTCGGCATAGTCCGTTGCGGACTGCAAAATCTTGTCCAGGGGCAGCCGTCCAAACCGCTCGTGAGCGGTGGCCCAAGCATCGACGGTGCCAGGAACCGTGATGGCGGCGAGCGGCCCGCGACTGGGCAGGTCGGTATACCCTTTATCTCGATAAAACTCGATGCTGGCCTGGGCGGCAGCCCGACCAGAACCATTCAGAGCATGGACTTGGCGGGTTTTGGCGTCATAGATCAGCCAGAAAGAATCTCCGCCCAGACCGGTCATGTGGGGGTATACCACCCCCAGAGTGCTGTTGAGTGCGATCGCAGCATCAACGGCGCTGCCCCCCTGCTGTAAGACCTTCAGCCCAGCCGTTGAGGCCAGTTGATGGGGGGACGCCACCATACCACGGGTACCGATGGCGGTGGGGCGAGTGGGGATATCGAAACCAGAATTCATAGAACAGGGGGCAATTTGGGGGCAGATTGGGGCTCAAACGCCTGATTCAGGACGGATCAGCCCAAAACTGATCATGAAAAAGTCGCTCGACGGTATACCGCCAAGCCGCCCATGAGAAAGATAGAAGGAGCGAAAACCTCCTGCTCATAGGCACTTGAGTATAGTTTTAAGGCTTAATAAAAGTTTTAGGCGTGTAACGGTATACAAAAACGGTTGATATCCTGACACCAGAAGATGACTCGTATACCGCAGCCGTATCTATCCCTAGCAACAACAGCGGGGAAAGCCTTCTGGCTCGAAAGCCTAAAAAGCTTTCTGTGCAAGGATTTGGGGGGATGGGTGCGATCGCACCTTCCCGCTCCAGGAGCTAAAGCAACCCCTAGAAGCTCATAAAAAATTGATGGGAGAAAAAATCGGCAGCGAAAAGGCTGTATACCGTCGGAATGTATGCCAACCGCTTTTCTAAGCCTGCTGAGAAAGCTCTAATGCCTCCAGCCGCTGCAATCCTCGGGCTTGATCTGCCAAGAGATGCTGGCTAATCAGGTGTACTGCTTGCTCCATATCCCGATGGGCAATGGCGGTATAGATGTGGCGATGCTGCTGGTGCATTTCCCGCATATCGGCATCTTCTCGATGCAGCTGCACCCGAAACAGCAGAATCTTGTCCAGGATTTGATCCAGCAAAGACAGCAGCCACGGATTACCCGAACTTTCGGCAATCTGGCGGTGGAACTGACGGTTGAGGTCGAGAAAATCCTGGCGGTCTAACTTCAGCGCCTGGTCATAAAGGGCGCTCTCCACCTGGGTTAGCACCAAATCAAGCCGCTTAATCTGTAGCGGCGTCGCATGGCGACAAGCCCCAGACACCGCCACCCGCTCCAACGCAATCCGGCATTCATATAGGTGGGCAATATCAGTTGGCGAAAAGCGGGTCACCGACAGCCCGCCCTGCTGGTCAATCTGCACCAGTCCCTCTAGCTGAAGCTGCCGCATCGCCTCCCGAACCGGCGTCCGGCTCACCTCCAACCGCTCCGCCAGGGTGTTTTCCACCATCCGCTGACCCGGCACAATCTCACCCGTGAGAATCGCCAGGCG
>PXDR01000575.1 GCA_003566335.1 Cyanobacteria bacterium T3Sed10_344R1 | reverse complement strand
CTGAAGATTCCCTATGAACCTTGGCGGGCGACCCACTCAGCCTTGGCTATCGTGGCGGTTGCGTTGGGGTTTGGTCACGGCATTGGGGTGGGCTTTTACCTGGGGCAGTTTTGGCAGGTGGCTTTGTGGGCAGGGTTTATGGCGATCGCACTTTGGCTAATCCTTTACGTGCGACTAATTAAGCCCTTACTGATCACCAAGCGCCCCTACCTGGTAGAAGCCGTTGAGCCCCAGCGGGGCGATGTGTGGACGTTGGCCCTGCGGCCCCTGGGCCACGAGGGGT
This sequence comes from Cyanobacteria bacterium T3Sed10_344R1, assembly GCA_003566335.1. GTDB lineage: Bacteria > Cyanobacteriota > Cyanobacteriia > Phormidesmidales > Phormidesmidaceae > PXDR01. The sequence goes on along the minus strand of PXDR01000575.1, from coordinate 6,220 downwards.
TTACCTTTCAGCCGGGGCAGTTCGCCTGGCTTACCCTAGGGATTACGCCGTTGCGAATGCGGGAGCATCCCTTTTCCATGTCGTCCAGCGGCGATCGCAGCGATCGGCTTGAATTTGGCATTAAGGCTCTAGGCGACTTCACCCGCAGCATCAAAGACGTGAAGCCGGGTACCAAAGCCTATTTAGACGGCCCTTACGGGGTATTCACCACCGAGCGGTACTGGGATACCGCCGGGTTTGTGCTGATTGCTGGGGGGGTGGGGATTACGCCGATGTACAGCATGTTGTTGACCGCAGCAGAGCGTCGGGACGACCGGCCCTTTCTGCTGATTTACGCGGCCAACACCTGGGAGGATTTCACCTATCGAGAAGAACTAGAGGCACTCAAAGCCAAGGTTGACCTAACAATTGTCTACGTGCCCCGCCACGGTCATGAGGGCTGGACGGGAGAGACGGGCTATGTGGATCAAGCGCTGCTGGAACGCTATGTGCCGCTGCATCGAGGCAGCCGCCAGTATTTCCTCTGTGCTGCCCCCGTAATGATGGATGCGGCAGAGCAAGCTCTGTTTGACCTGGACGTGCCGGTGACCAATGTTCATATGGAGCACTTCAACTTGGCCTAGTGCCCCCGCCTGACCCTTGACTGGACAGGGATTGTCCAGCACCAGAAGCCCAAGTAGCCCAGAAGCCGACAGGAGACACCTAACCCATGCGCTACAGCATCATGCTGCAACTGGTGGTGACCACCACCCTAATCTTGGGGGGCGCAGCGGCGTTCTTTGCCTGGCTACAAAACCGTCCGGTTGAAACGGAAGCCCAGCGAGACCCGCTAGAGCAGGTTTGGGCCAGGGACTCTGAGCCCCAGGCAGACGCTATCCCCGACTGAGCCAAGGTCAGTCCGCCGTTGGGGTTGCTCCGCCTAGTCTTCGGGGGCAAGCACCACTTCGACTCGACCATCGGGATTTAGGCTGACGATCAGTGGGGTGGCTTCACCGTCAGGGTTGGGGCCAAACACCGGTTCGCCCGCTTCGATCGAGGACAACGGGGTTTGGTCAAGGGCAGTTGTCGAGATCTCGTCTAGGGGAGTCAGGGTTGCGATCGCACCCTCACCATCAACCACCAGCCGATAGCTTAAGGGTTGGCTCAGCCTTGCTGGCGGCTGCCATAGCTCTTGGAGGTAAGCCTGCACCGCTTGGGGGCGATCCAGCGCTTGGCGAGCCGCTTGGGGGGCGCTCAATGGCGCACGAAATTGGGTTTCTGGCTGGTCGGGCGCTGCTGCAGTCTCTGGCACGTCTTCCGACTCAGTAGGCGCAGGGGCGGCGGGAGCGGGTTGCGGCTGGCTACCGGAGGGTGAGGCCGAGCGGTCGGCAGGGGGTTCCGGTAGCGGAGCGCTGGCTGGAGCCTGATCAGTCGGGGGGGCAAAGGTCTCTGGCGGCGGCGTGGCCCCAACGGACTCTGAGGGATCAGCTTGGGGATCAGCCTCCTCTGTCGTGCCGCCGTCTAGCGCTGTTGGGGAGGGGTCAGAAGCGATGCGATCGCCCTCAAGATCACTCTCAGCAACATCATCTTCAGCAAAGTCATCAGCGTCAGCCGCCTCATCAGTCGAGCGACTGGCACTGGTCTCCAGCATCGGCTGGGGCTGTCGCCAAACCAGCTGGGCCACAGATGCGGTCACCCCCACCGCAAACACCAAACTGGCTGCCACCTGCCAAGTTCGACGACTTCGCCAGGATCGCCCTGGTCGCTGAGGGGCCGCCGCTACTGGGGAGAGACCCGGGGTTAAGGCCGGGGTTAAGGGAGGCTGAACTAAAGCATTAGCCTCAAACTGATCCAGCACAGTGGCCAAATCATAGAGCTGCAGCATACCCAAGGTCAGGGGTGGCTCCGCTCCCTGCACAACCAAGTCTCCGGGGTGTAACTGATGCTGGGTCAGACTCAGGGGGGTGAGGCGAATGTCTGCCCTAGGGTCTGTCCCGGATGCCTCGGCCAGCCTGCCCTGTTGCACATAGGTCTGAACCACCGACGACAGCGCCTGCAATTGTGCCCCATCGCCCTGAATTTCGATGCTTGGGGGTGCCGTTTCTACTGCGGCAGGCTGTAGCCTGAGCTGAAAGCTAACAGACTTCAGCAGCGGTTGATCCGTCCAGCGAGACAGGGCAGAGGGTTGTCCCTGCACCGCGAGGGTACAGGTCGCCTCTCCGTAACGCTGGGTGATCCAATCCGCCGTAGACGCCATTTACTCTCCTGTTGGCCGTGAGCGATCCAGCAGCGTCAACCACAGTCGCCGCGTTCCCCCTGGCCCCCCATAAAACAACAGGTCAATCAATAGCCGGAGGGCCAGTTCTGCCAGCCCATCTACTGAGGGTGCGGTGGTTTCTGTCATCCGGTCTTGATAGAAATTGCTGAAATTGTCCAGATAATCTCCCAGCAGCGCCACCCGATGGGGCGGCTGGTTTTGGGCGGTGGCGGTTTCAAGCTGGGCCACCGCCTGGCGAATCAAGGGCTGGTGGTGCCGAGCGAGCTCAGCCCCAATCAGTACTAGGGCTCGCGCTTCCTCAACGTCGAGCTTTTTGCGCCCCTGACCTTTGCGTAAGGGACTGGCCTGTCGCAACCGCCACAGGCTCACCCGATCCGCCATCAACCCACCCAAGTGCAGAGTTTTCGCTGTGGTCAAAATCGCCTCGGAACCCAGACCGGTAAGCGACTCTAAGGCCATCAGCAGTAAATCCAGCTGGGCCTTAATGCTGTCTAGCTGAGCGGCCACCACCTCAGAGGGAGGCGACAGTTCAGGCAGATCGGGCGATGGTGTGGAACGAAACGAAGTCAAGGGACGGCCACAACGCTAAGAATAAAGCTATCGCTCATTCTGGCACGGGCAGTTACCAAGATTGAAACGCAGGCTAGTGCTCTATCAGTCCTAGACTTTAGGATTGCCGAGACTCTTGAAGCCCCTTCGACAAGCTCAGGGTGACCGGAATCAAAACGTTCGGGCTGAGCTTGTCGAAGCCCTAATTCTTAGTCTTGACGATGCACTAGCCCCGATCCCGAGGGGTGCCATCCCAATCTGTGGGCTCAACATCTGCAACCAAATGTTTCTGCCAGTCTTCACCCAGCTGAATGGTGATGTCGGAATATAGGGTGCCAGTGGTTTCGACCAAAACTTCCCCAAACCCCAACATCTGCTGCAGTTGCTGCGCTTCGGCTAGGTTGCCTCCCTGGGCGACAATCCGGGTGGTTTCTAGGGGGGTAGCCCGGTTGGCGGTGGCGGTGCTGGCGTTGGTGTAACCGAGGCTGTAGAGATGGTCTATCACTGTATCGGCGGCGGCTGGGGTGCGGGTGCTGTCCTGAACCGACACTCGCAAAAAGCGGGGGCTAGAGCTTACTGCTGGGGCCGCCCCGGTGTCGCCATCAAAGTACTGGGCTACTAGCTGGTCAATCTGGCGATAGCTGGGCAGCCAATAGCTGACTTCGACCTCTGCTCCGTTGAATTCCCCAGGCAGCATCAACATCTGTAGCTGGTTGCGATCGAGGTTGGTGGCGAAGTTGGCTAGGGCCGCCAGTTCTTGGACGCTGAGGTTGGTATCGAGGTGGCTACGAATCACGCTGATGATGTCGGGTAGCCGCAGCAGGGTTTGGGGGGTGAGGGCTTGGTCTTTCAGCGCCCGCATGAACATCTGCTGACGCTGGATGCGGCCAATGTCGCCATGGGCATCTTGGCGAAAGCGGAGAAACTGAACGGCCTTAGCCCCGTCAAGGTGCTGCTCACCGGCGTTGAGGTTGATGTACAGCCGCTGGCTGTCATCTTGATAGCGCATCGGGGTTGGGACATCCATAGTGACGCCGCCGAGGGCGTCAATCAGGCGCTCGACCCCTTGAATATTGACCCGGACATAGCGGTCAACCGGCACGCCCCCCAGCACGTCAGTGACGGAACGAGCGGTGAGGCTGGCCCCGCCGTAGACGTTGGCGGCGTTGAGCTTGTCTTGACCGCGACCGCGAATCTGGGCGTAGGTGTCTCGGGGAATAGACAGGACGGTCAGAGTGCGCTGCTGGGGATCAAAGCGCAGCAGCAGCATGACGTCGGTGCGCCCTTCTAGGGAGTTGACCTGGGCATGGTAGCCTTCTGCGTCTACGGTTTCCCAGTCGCCGAGGTCTGGGGCTAAGACTTTGGTGCCCAGCAGCAGAATGTTGACTGGGCGGGTTAGTTCAGGTAGGCGTAAGTCACGACTGACGGCAATGTCTTCGTCGGCAAAACCGTCTTCGATCGGCACCTGGGTAATCAGGCTCATGTCTCTCAGGGCAACGGCGGCAGCTGCGCCGCCAATCCCAGCAACTAGGCCAACGACACCAAGGAGCACGAGTTTTGTGGCTAATTTTCTTGCAGAACGCTGACGGGGTTTCTCTTTTTGCGGCATCGGGTACGCCTCACACTGCCTGGATTCTATACTCTTACTTAGCAATTGGCCGCGTTCAGGGAAACAGATTCGACTGTTTTCCCAGAAAAATCTTGCTCACGGTAAATTGATCGTGCTATTGGGCTCAATTTGAGTGATGTTCTCGGGAGCAGGCAAGGGGAGTTGCCTGGGGGCTAGCTGCCTCGTAACCCCGCTGCGATCGCAAACCCGATGAACAGGGTACCGGCAAACAGGGTGATGAACCGTTCTGACAGTCGCCCGGCGGCGAGTCGTCCGCCAATCACGGCTAGGCCGATGCAGAGGACGAAGCCTGCGATCGCACCTAGGGCAACCCCGACGGGGGAATGGGTGGCGGCCAGCATGACGGTGGTGATTTGGGTGCGATCGCCCCATTCCCCGAGAAACACTAGGCCAAAGGTCTTGGTGACCACTGCCAGGGGGGCGGTTTCTGTGGCCGGATGATGAGATTCTGCGGCTTTAATGGCTGCTTCGGCTTCTTCTGCTTCGTCTTCGCCCGGACAGCTGCCGCCCATGCAAAAGCCGTCATACAGGAGCTTAAGCCCAAAGGCGGCAAACAAAATTATTTCGCCGTAGTATACCCAGGTTTCGGGCAGCAGGGTCAGGAATTGCCCGGCCCCGACGCCGAGTAGGGTCATGGCGGAAAGGGCTGCGATCGCACCGCCAAACACCCAGCGCCGCTGATGGTTCATGGCCAAAATCGCGGCGATGAAGAAAGTCTTGTCTCCCAGTTCTGCCAAGCCAACCAGGAGTAGTCCAGCCGTAAATCCAGTCAACATCTTCAGGTTCTCTCTCTAGGACGGGTCTAGACTGAGGGAACCTGAGGAGGGCAGAAAAACAGACCTCACCAAGCTCACATCTGTCTAGACGTGAACTTAGTGAAGGTCTCGCTTACCGCATTATCTTGGGCTGGCTGTTTAGCGCTATTGGCCCGACAAAGCTTGCGTCATTTGGGCCAGGCTCATCGCCAGTATGTTGACCCAAATAAACTGGTGGTTTGCACCAGCAGCTACTCCCCTTCGCTGATTAGCAGCATAGCGGATTGGTTGAGGGAACTCAAGATGGGGTGGGTTGTTGGGCTTGGAGGTTCTGGGGCTTGGAGGTTCTGGTGGAGTTGCGATCAGCCCTACTGGGGGGATTTCGTTCCCCCCAGACCCCCTCGACCAGGGCGTAACCGCCGCCCTGGACCCCACGGAAGGGGGGTATTGCTGGGCGGTGTTTTCGCGCTTCGCATCGATGAGTCGTCAGGGCAGGGTCTGTTGGGGGGGGATCTACCAGGCCATGTAGGGAAGTTTGGTGGCGGTGGCTTTTACGGCTTGGCCCTGGGCTACTAGCTGACCGCAGGCGTCCCAGGTGCCGGAGAGGAACATTTGGCGGGGGGCGTCGGGTAGGGTGATGGGGGCGTTGAAGGTGGGGCTGCTGACCAGTAGGCTGTTGAGGTCTACGGTGAATTCGGTGGCGGGGGCTTGCTCGATTAGGGTTTGCAGTTGAGCGACAACGTCGGGGCTGGCGGTGAGACAAGGGACGCCCATGGCGACGCAGTTGCCGAAGAAGATCTCGGCGAAGCTTTCGCCGACGATGGCTTCAATTCCCCAGCGGGCAATGGCTTGGGGGGCATGTTCCCGAGAAGAGCCGCAGCCAAAGTTGCCGTTGACGACCAGAATTTTTGCCCCTTGGTATTGGGGTTGATCGAAAGGATGCTGACCGTTGGTCTGGCTGCGATCATCCGCAAACACCTGCTCCCCCAACCCCTCAAAAGTCACACAGCGCAGAAACCGAGCCGGAAT
>PXDR01000510.1 GCA_003566335.1 Cyanobacteria bacterium T3Sed10_344R1 | reverse complement strand
TGGGCCGCCGCGCCTAGGGGAATCCGGCCAAAGCAGTCAAACAAATCCCCCGACTGGACTGACTCACCGTTGACAAAGATTTCTGCCTCATCCGCCCACCAGCGCAGCCCCAGGGTGATCCCCAGGCCCGCAATCGGGTAGCCCTGGCAATCCACCGGGATCACCAGCCGCTGACCCAGCCAGCAAGTCTGACGCTCCCCCGCCCAGGCCACATGGTGCCGCCGATTCAGCTCAGCCACCGGCAACGCCTGCCAATCTGCTTCAGCCCACTTAGCCGCCTTTGCGCCCACCTCAGGCGGTATCACCCGCCAGTGGGCTTGCAGGGGCACTTGAGAGAGTTGGCGCAGGCGATCCAGGGCAGCATTAACGGCAGCGGTCATATTGCGGGGCTAACTAGATGAGGGGCTAGGAGAACGGTACAATCGGGGCACTGTACTGCGGAGCTGAGTTACAGCGCTGTCATGGCTTCTTCGCCTTCTTCCCGCCCTTATCAAAGTCGCGTGGTGCGTTACCTGCGGCGACAGTCTCAGCAGTGGACAGTGACTTGTCAACGCTCGTTACGACAGCTAAAACTGGCCGTGACTTGGGGGGCAGAGGCGTCGCTCTACCCAGTCTATGCCTTGGTGAGTCAGGTGCTCACGACGGTTCAAGCGGTCGGTCGTCGGCTGCGTCCCGGCTCGACAACGGCTGCCGCGATTGGCTCGGCCAGCCCCCAGACGACTGCCGATCTGCCAGATTTAACGGCAGATTTAGCGGCAGATTTAGCGATAGTTTTGGAACCGGCAGATGCTCCGGTGCGGGCGCTATTGCCCCAAGTGGCCAAGCTAGTGCCTGGGGCAACGTTAGCGCCGCTGGCTCCGGATCCAGCTACTCAAGGAGCCGGTCAACGGAGGAAGCCGGGCCTAATCGGCCAACTTTGGCGCTGGTCTTCGGGGCGATTGGCTAGTCGTGGCTGGCTGAGTCTGCGATCGCAATCAGACTCGCAATCACAACAGTCTGGCGTGTTGACGGTGAATGAGCCCACGACGCTCACCCCATCCCGCTCAGCCCACAGCATTCCCCCGGCCCCAGTTCAGGGCTTGGCCAGTTGCCTCAGTCGGCGACGGCTAGTGTTGGTGCTGCTCGGCAACCGAATTTGGGATCGACTGGATTTAGGACAACGGCAGGCGATTCAGCAGCGGCTGGAGCGGCTAGTTAAGGTGCAGCAGATTCAGGCCCAGCAGCAGATTCAGGCCCAGCAGCATAGTCGGCAGATCAATCACCTCAAGGGAACGTCCCTGAACCGCTTCCGGCTCCCATTTTCCCTGGGACAACAGCCCTGGGTGCTCAGCCTTAAGCAGATCGCCTCTCCGCCCTTGCTTGCCCCTGAGACACCCCAGCCCATTTCTCCGGATCCTCAGCCTTGGCCCAGTAGAGTTAGCCCATCTAACCCACTCGCTCATCAGCCCATTTCTCAATCCACCCGTCAACCCGCCAGTCAATCTGCCGACTGGATTGAAATTCCGGCAGCGGTGATCGATTATGTAGAGCATCCCCTGACTCGACTGTTGCATGGTTTAGATCGGCTGATGGTTTGGCTAGAACAGCTGTGGGATCAAGTTTGGGCTTGGTTGCGGAGACTGCGATCGCAGCCCAGTCCGCCCCCGAACCATTCCGGGAACGTTCCCTCAGCGTCCCTCGTCAAGCCCTCCAGATCGGGACTCAAATCGGGTCAAAGATTAGGTGAGCTTTGATGTCGCAGGGTAGGCCGACATTTGGCGATATCATGAAAACATATTGATTACACTGCTTGGAGCGCCAGACATGCTAACGCTAAAAATCGTGGTTTACGCCGTCGTTCTGTCCTTTATCGCCCTGTTTATCTTCGGATTTCTCAGCGGTGACCCCTCTCGGAACCCCGGTCGGCAAGACTTTGAATAAGGCATGTTAGGGCTGCGATCGCAGTCCTAAACTCTGCTGTGATGATGGTGGCCCTCTCGACTTCCCTTTAGTTCAGTCGAGAGGCGCTAAAGTCTGGTAGCCCGCCTAGTCGGGCTATTTTTTTGCCCAGAGACTGCTCTAGACCGCCTCAGTACGTGATTTGCGATGCCCTATCCAGTTGTCCCGCCCCAACTGCCCCCTCCTGCAGCAGTGGTCATGGCCCAACCCACCGCCACCCCTGCGAACAGGGTCGATGACACTGCGACCCTGGGCACCGCCGCTGACCTCAGCAGCCCCCGCTCGATTCAAACCCTGGCCCCTGAAACTGAGCCCTTCACCGTTGAATTTTCGCCTCACTCGGTGACTCAGCAGCCCCAGACAGGCACTCAGACCCAGCGGCTTGTTCAAACCCAGACCGACAATCCCCTCGGAGACTTCTTTAACGACCCGATTGATGGCGACACTTCTTCCCCGGTACTGGATTTCCCAACAGCCCCAGATGTCCCCATTGATCCCATCGAGCCTATCGAGGGCGATCTCGCCCCAGAAGACTTAGATCTGGATCCCATCGAAGCCTCTGACCCAGAGGACGAGGAAGAGGTCGAGGATCTTGACATGATTGAACTGGCCGATCGGCTCAACCTGCGGGCCGACCGTCTAGAGGGAGATGAAGAACAGCAAGTGCTCTACGCCGAGGGCAATGTTCAGGTTGATTTGCCCAACTCTCGCCTCACGGCTGACCGGGTCTGGATTAACCTCAGCAACCGCTTCTCCCGCGCCGAGGGAGATGTGATGATCATCCAGGGCAGCCAAGTCGTCAGGGGGGAACAGGCCGAATTCAACTTAGTTCAGGGCCAGGGCATCATGTTCCAGGCGCGGGGAGAGGTGTTTCTTCCCACCCTAGAACAAGACTTTGCCGAGCCCCTATCTACTGATGTCGCCGCAGGCCGCAATCGCACCATTGGCGATCGGCTGCGGTTTAACGAACCTCAAGATGACGTGCGTTCCGTGGGCTCTGTCAGCGCCCGCCTGGATACCGGGCGCTTACCCGGAGGCGGGGGGGGCGGTCTAGGGCGACTGCGCTTTGAAGCCGATCGCCTAGAATTCGACGCCACGGGCTGGGTAGCGGAGAATATTCGCCTGACCAACGACCCGTTCTCTCCCCCAGAACTAGAATTTCGCAGCGACCAAGCCCGACTCAGCAGTACCGGGCCGGGGGAAACGGAATTGTTCGTCCCCAATGCCCGGATTGTTTTCGACCAAAACTTCACCCTGCCCCTGTTTCGCGATCGCATCGTCTTCCGCGAAGGCGACGATGCCATCAACCCTCTCCCCTTCAACATTGGCTACGACGAAGAAGAGCGGGGCGGCCTTTTCGTTGAGCCGCTTATTCCTCCAACTCGCCTTGGCCCTCTGCAGGTTCAGGTGACGCCCCAGCTACTTGTCCAGCGCTTCTTTTCCACTGGGGACTCCGATCCGCTTAAGCCCAGCAACTACGGCTTACGGGTGGCCGTAGATGGTGCCCTTGGCCCCCGAACCCGCCTGTCTTCGATCACCCGGCTGTCTAGCCTTGACTTTGACGAGACTGAATCGGCCCTACGCACCAACACCCGCCTGACCCAAGGGCTAGGCCGCCACACCCTCTCCCTAGAGCACAACTACCGCGACCGACTCTTCAACGGCACCCTCGGGTTTCAGCGGGTACAGCAAAACTTTGGCGCGGTGCTGACGTCCCCTGCCTTCACCCTCGGAGATTCTGGGGTTCAGCTCAGCTATCAGCTCAGTGCTCAGTACATCAACGCCAACACCGATCGCCCCGAGCTGCAAAACGCCAACAACCGCACCAGCTTGGGCCGCAGCCAGGGCACGGTCGCCCTCAGCCGTCGGTTCCCGATTTGGCAAGGGGAAACCCTGCCCCCGACGGCAGAGGAAGGGCTGCGCTATACCCCAACCCCCGTTCGCCCCTACTTTCAGTTCATTACCGGGGTGCGGGGCACCACCAGCTACTACACCAACGGCGATTTCCAAAACGTGCTGACGGGCACGGTTGGGTTGGAGGGCCAGTTGGGCCGATTCTCGCGTCCCGTGCTGGACTACACCCGGTTTAACCTGCGCTATTCTGGTGCGCTGGTGGGAGGGACGGAGTCACCGTTCCTATTTGACCGGGCGCGGGACAATAACGTCGTGTCGTTTGGGATCATCCAGCAGCTCTATGGCCCGTTTTTGATTGGGGTGCAAACCTCGATTAACGTCAACCTCGGGCGAGCCACCAACACTGAGTACAGCCTGGAATATAGCCGCCGCACCTACGGGATCGCCGCCCGCTATAACCCAACTCGGAGCACGGGGTTCATTGGGTTCCGGCTGAGCAACTTTGACTGGACGGGCAGTAGCGATGAATTTGGCCCGACCGGCATCCGCCAGGTGGATGGTGGGGTGATTCGTTAGGGGAACTCTTGCTACACTTCATTCAAGCGACCGCGTCTCAAGGATCTCCGATGATTACGGGATTTTGAGGGGTTGACTTAGGGGTGCTGGTCATACAGCAGTACGGGATGACATGGCCGAATTTAATGCGGAGCGAGATGTAAAACAGGCGATTTTGCTGCTAGAGCAGTACAGTTTTGACCTGGCGGGCCATCCGGCTGAACAGCTGATTGACTACTGGCAGCAGGCTTGGGAAAGCGACTGGATTCGAGCTGCGGTGATTGAGTCCTTGTACCAGGGCCGTTATAAGGCTGTCTCTGTTGAGCAAATTTTGCATCTGTGGGAGCGGCGAGGGCAGCCGGTTCATCACTTTAGCCATGAGTTTGAGCGCATTATCTGCGGCCCGTTTGAAGCCTATGGGGTATCGACTACTCTGGCTTCGCCCCGTTGTCCTGAGCGAACGGCTAAACCTGCTCCAGCGGCGGCGGTGGTTCCCCCAAGTAATTCCCCGGGCGACATGGTGGAACCAGACAGCCCGTCCCATCCCATTACTCCTTTTCAGCCGACAGCAGAGCTGATAGGGATGCCCCAGATTGAGCCTGAACCGTCTTTGGTTCCTGCCCCGCCGATTGATCAGTTTGTGCCTAGGACTGACGGTTCTGAGTTTGACTCTAAGCTCTGGGCGGTTGCGCTGACGCCCCAATGACGAGTTTGGGGAATGTATGGTTCGGGAACGGATTGCTGCGCTTTAGGTCGTGTCTTCTTGAAGCTGTGTTTTTGGCGTGGGGTCTAGGCCGTGGTTTGGAACGGGAGCTAGGCCAGGTTTCCTCGTGCAGGTTTTTTGTTCGACAGCCTTTGCTTGTTGGCTTTTCCGCAGTAGATCTAAACTCAGAGGGGTTCTAGGCGCAAATTTGACAGATCTTGACCAGAATCTTCGGGTACCGTCTGTCTGAGTGTGGTGATTTTAGTGTGGTGAGAGATTAGCTAATGAAATCGCAGCTATTGACCTGGGGCATGAGTATTGCGGCTTTCTGTGCGATCGCATTGGGAATTATCAGTTCCCCTGACTTCAACCGGTTGCGACCCATGACTGAGGTGTCTGGGCTGCCCCGGATGGAGCAAACTGCCGAAGCCGCCCTGCGCCCTGCTTCGGTTAGTGCCAGCCAAGACTTGACTCTAACTGAGCCTGAAGTTACTCCAGACGTTAGCCCTGATCAGGCAGTGGTACCCACCGTGCCTCGGGCTGAGCCGGTTGCCCAGTCGAGCTATCAACCGAGGGAAGTGGTCACCTTGGCTGACCCCAGTAACTATGGCGATCGCTATGCCACCGACGCCTATGGTCGCCCTGCGACCCAAGCCTTTATCGTGGTGCTGCATGAGACTGTCGGTACTGCCAGCAGTGCCCTTAACTTATTTCGCACCCATCATCCCAATGATGCCGATCAGGTGAGCTACCACAGTTTGATTGGTCGAGACGGCACCATCTACTACATCGTGCCGCCTGAAAAGCGGGCCTATGGAGCGGGAAACTCGGTGTTCAATGGCCCCAATGGCCCTGAGACTGTCACCACTAACCCGAACTTTCCGTCATCGGTGAATAATTTTGCGTACCACGTTTCCCTCGAAACACCGTCAGATGGCCGGGGTAACCAGCGTCATCACAGTGGTTACACTGAGGCTCAGTATCAGTCTTTGGCCTGGCTGTTAGCTCGCACTGACATTCCCAACAGTCGTATCACGACCCACCAAGCTGTAGACCGATCCGGCAATCGGATGGATCCTCGCAGCTTTAATTTGGCCCATTTGTCTGGGTTGTTACAGCGCTATCCCAGTCGTCAAGGGTTAGGGTAGCTGGGCAGCAATCTAGCACTAGCCGGTAAAAAACGGGGCGTTTTTTGTGAAACTCCTGTGAAGGGGAGAGATTTACGGTGTTGTTTGGGCGGTGGTCTCGGCACAATTGAGTTGAAGCTCTCAGCATTTATGCTGGACTTGCCAATGGCCTGGCGGGTCGGAGTCAGGCATTGCTTTTCTGTCTTCTCGCTATCTTCATGATGATCAGCCCCAGGGTGCCGCTATGACCGACGCAATTACCACTGCCCAGTTGGGCGGACGATACAGAATCTTGTCTCACTTGGGCGGCGGCGGCTTTGGTCAGACCTACCTGTC
>PXDR01000144.1 GCA_003566335.1 Cyanobacteria bacterium T3Sed10_344R1 | reverse complement strand
ACTCCTCCATCTCCCACATGGGCTTTGTGATTATCGGCATCGCCTCCTTCACTAACCTGGGCCTGAGTGGGGCCGTGCTGCAAATGGTCTCCCACGGTTTGATTGGGGCCAGTCTGTTCTTCCTGGTGGGGGCCACCTACGATCGCACCCACACCCTGGTGCTGGACGAGATGGGTGGTGTAGGCAAAAAGATGCCCAAGATTTTCGCCATGTTCACTACCTGCTCTATGGCTTCTTTGGCCCTGCCGGGGATGAGTGGATTTGTGGCCGAGCTCATGGTGTTTGTTGGTTTTGCCACCAGCGACGCCTACAGCACCAACTTCAAGCTAATCGTCGTGATTTTGATGGCGGTGGGCGTGGTGCTGACCCCGATTTACCTGCTGTCTATGCTGCGGGAAATCTTCTACGGCCCTGAGAACAAGGAACTGACCGAGCATGAAGCGCTGATTGATGCTGAACCTCGGGAAGTGTTTATCATCGCTTGTCTGCTGGTGCCGATTATTGGTTTCGGGCTGTACCCCAAGCTGCTGACTCAGGTGTATGACTCGACCACCCTAGAGGTCACCGACAACCTACGCCGCCATGCCTTTGAATATGCCCGTCGGCCTGATGCCAATGCCTTGGCGCTCTACGACCACACCGAAGCGCCAGCCTTGAAATAGATGGCCTAAAGCGGCGCACTCAGGTAGACCGATTCGCTTGAGCAACCCCCATCACAGCTGGCTGTGGTGGGGGTTGTTTTTGGCTGCCTCAAGCTAACTGGCTGAAACCTACCGGTTGATTTCCCCGTCATCAAATCAATCAAGCAGTTGAATAAAGCGGTCAATCACGCGGGATTCGGCGGCGTTTTGTCTATCTGTTGGCAGTCCCACGGGGATTTAGGAAAATAGAATAGAGATAACGGTGCCCAAAAGACTGAAAAAAATTCATTGGCCGGAATCGGCGGCGTAGTCTGGGTATTTTGAAAGGGTCTGGGTATTTTGAACGCGAGCAAAATTGTTGAGGTGTCTAGGGAAGTGATGAACCGTACCCTGTTGCGACGGCTGCCCACGGGTTTAGTGTTGATGGGAACAGCCCTGGGACTGAATGTATTGGGTGCGATCGCACCCTCGGCCCCCCAAGCGAACCGGCTTGTCCCCCTAGCGGCCACCCATGCCCTAGCCCAAGATGCCGACGAACAAATCAGCATCCGAGTTTACGAAGAAGCCAGCCCCGCCGTAGTGTCCATTGGCTCTGGCAATGGCTCCGGCAGTGGCACCATTATTCGCTCAGACGGACTGATTTTAACCAACGCTCACGTGTTGCGAGATAACGGCACCGTGCGGGTGCAGCTCGCCGATGGGCGTGAATTTACTGGCGAAGTCATCGGCTATGGCGATGATGGCTTAGACCTCGCCGCCATCCAGCTCCAAGACGCCCCCAATGACCTGCCCACTCTGCCAATCGCCCCTAGTGGTGCAGTGCGGGTGGGTCAGCGAGCCTTTGCCATTGGCAATCCCTTTGGCCTACAGGGCACTCTGACTGTCGGCATTGTTAGTCGGCTAGACACTAACCGAGGCTTAATCCAAACAGACGCAGCGATTAACCCAGGCAACTCTGGTGGCCCGTTACTCAATAGCAACGGTCAACTGATTGGCGTCAACACCGCCATCTACAGCGTTGGCGGCAGTTCAGGCAGCATTGGCATTGGCTTTGCCATTACCCGCGACCAAGTTCAGACCTTTGTGCAGGCAGTAGAGTCTGGCACTGCGCCAACCACTGCCACCCGGCCCCAAGGGGAAGGACGCCCTCCTCAACCTATCGCCGTCGATGGCAACCCGGTATCTGGGGAAATTGATAGCGACAGTAGCGTGTTGGAATATGACAACAGCTACTACAACCGCTACACCTTTGATGGCCAGGCAGGGGATGAAGTGATCATTGACATGATGAGCGACAGCCTCAACCCCTACCTAATCCTGCTGTCTCCCCAAGGTCGCAGCCTAGCTCAGGACAACAACAGCGGCCAAAATAACAACGCTCGCCTGATGATCACCCTGCCAGATAGTGGCACATACACTATTTTTGCCAACACGTTTCAGGCCGGGGATCGAGGGGCTTACCAACTAAGACTCAGTCGCAGCGATTCGTCCTCTGTGGCGGCTTCCCCCAACGACCCGCCCTCTGTCTCTGCTGCCCCTAGCGTCATTTTGCGGGAACGGGGACAGCTCGGGCCGGGTTCCAACACCCTGCGAGATGGTAGCTACTACAACGAATATCAGTTCTCGGGCCAGGCAGGGCAAGAAGTCACGGTGCGGATGGTCGGCAGCTTTGAGCCGTTTTTGGTGGTGTTTGATGCCGATAACAATCCGATTGCCCAAGACCGAGGCGACGGTACCAGTGAACCCGCCGAAGTGGTGCTAACCCTTCCCCGCAGCGGCACCTACCGGATTATTGCCAATGCCTACTATCCTGGCGAGGGGGGCCGCTACGAGGTGATTGTTCACTAGAACAGGCCAATCCAGGTGAAGAACGTCTGATGGGTAATGGCCTCTAGGGTGAGCAGGGCCAAAAAACCAATCATGGCGAATCGACCATTCAGCCGCTCTGCGTAAGCATTCCAGCCGAAGCTAGGCGGCTGTTCCGTTGGGGTCGCAGTTTGAGAAACTTGTGGTTCGGGAGCTTGGGGATCGGGGGGCGTAGAATCAGCAGTCATGGCTTAGCCTCTAGCGAAAAATACAAAACAGGTTACGGGGATTGCTGGCTGGAACTTCAATCCTGGGACTTCAATCCTGGGACTTCAATCTAAGCCGTTTCTCAGCGGGATTCAACCGGCAGGAGCCGCAGCGGTCTGGATCGCTTGGAGAATAGTTTGGTGAAGCTCTGGGCTGTTGGCAATGATCAGTCCTGGGCGTTCGTAGTCAGCGCAGGCATGGAGGGGCGGCGGTGGCGCACCGTCTAAGGTGGTGACGATCGCACCCCCTAGTTGAGACATGAATGCGATCGCACCCCCATCAATGAACTTACCTTTGCGGATGACGGCCCCCGCCAGTTCTCCGGTGAGCACGCCATTGAGGTGGGGAATGGTTTGCTCGGTGCTGTAGTCGCTCATCAGGTCAATCACCGGACAGTGGGGCCGCAGTTGAGTTGCGATCGCAGCCAATCCCCAGCCCAAAAACACCGGCCCCGGCTCAGTCTTGACCTGAATGGGCTGGCATTGGTCAAGGTCATCCGTAAAACTGCCTTGGAACACCCCTTGATCGCGCAGGGCGTAAAGATAGGTGCCCAAACTGGGGTACAGCGCCAGCACCGCCTCGTACTCATCGTGGTTGAGCACGGTCAAAATAATTTGATAGTTGGGATGACCATCCAGATAAAACCGGGTGCCGTCAATCGGGTCGAGGGTGACCAGATAATCCCCCGCTGGCCCCAGGTCAATCGCCCGAAAATACTTGGTATTAAACGATTTCTCGTATTCTTCGCCATAGAAACGAATCTCGGGGAAGTGGGCCAGCAGCGCCACCTCAACCATCGTTTGCACCGACAAATCGGCATCACTGAGGGCCGTGCCAAAGGGATTATCTTGCTCCCCCTTTTCAGGCTGCTCGGCAATCTGGGCCTGAATTTGCTGGGCATAGGCCGCTGCCAGCTTCAGCTGCGGCAGCAGAGTACGGAGAATTTCAACTGGGGTTGGGGTTTTGGTCATGGGTGAAGGATAAAGGTGTTGCTGTCCTATCCTTAACAGATCGAGCGATCTAGGGCTGGCTGTCTGGGCGACTAGGCCGTTGATTCGGGTCAGAATTCGCCACAATTAACTAGGGAAAACCGCATCCGGTTTACCCTGACTTGAATTGTGACTACCCCCAAACATCATGACAACCGGAAACCAGACCGCAAATCAAACGGCTGCCAAAAACGTCCTCGGGAGCGAACTAGCCCCCTGTAGCCTTGACCCCATGACGGGATTCTATCGGGATGGCTGCTGCAATACGGGCAGCGGCGACTTTGGCGTTCACGTGGTCTGCGCCCAGATGACGCCAGAGTTTTTGTCCTACACCAAAGCCCAGGGCAACGACCTCAGCACCCCCATGCCGGTCTATCAATTTCCAGGACTCAAGCCAGGCGATCGCTGGTGCCTCTGCGCCAGCCGCTGGAAAGAAGCCTATGAAGACGGTGTCGCCCCCGCCGTGGTGTTAGAGGCCACCCATGAAGCCGCGCTACGGGTGGTGTCCCTCGACATCCTCAAGCAGCATCAGGCGAAGTAAAAGATAGGGCGGCGGTCGTCCCCCCCAACCAGACGGCCAAAATCGACAGAAAGGATAAAGACAGAATGAACATGGTTGTAATTGGCCTGGTGGCGAGTCTGCTAGCGGGCTTGGCGACTGGGTTGGGGGCACTGCCTGTGCTGCTGCCGATTCAGTTAACCGACCGGCTGCAGGCGGTTTTGCTGGGCTTCGGTGGTGGCATTATGTTGGCGGCCACCTCTTTCTCGCTGTTAGAACCCGGCATCGAGGCGGCGATTGACCTGGGCTACAGCGTCACTGGGGCGGCCTCGATCATGGTGGTGGGGCTAGGGATGGGGGCTGGGCTGCTCTGGTTTGCCCACAACAACTTTCCCCACGAACATTTCTTCAAGGGTAAAGAAGGCCCGGATCTACAAACCGTGAAGCGGCTGTGGTTGTTCATTATTGCGATCGCACTGCACAACTTCCCCGAAGGTCTAGCCGTGGGAGTCGGCTTTGGCACGGGCGACATCACCAACGGAGTGGTGCTGGCCGTGGGTATCGCCCTGCAAAATATGCCGGAAGGACTGGTCGTCGCCGTAGCCTTACGCAACCTGAACTATCGCCCCTGGTCGGCAGTGGGCTGGTCTACGGTCACTGGCCTCGTACAGCCAATTGGCGGCTTAGTCGGCGTGTCAATTGTCACCCTCTCTACCGCGATCTTGCCCTGGGGCCTCGCCTTTGCCGCTGGAGCCATGCTGTTTGTGATCGTCGATGAAATCATTCCCGACATTGACCAAAAGAGCATGGGCCAAAGCGGCACCCTCGGGGTGATGACCGGCTTTGCGGCCATGATGTTTTTGGATGTGGTGCTGGGCTAGGGCGCTATGCTGGGGGGCAGTAATTGATTTGAGCGCCCTGTGGTTTTTCGTCCTGTCTTCCGATGGTTGAGCCTAGTCGTCGTGATGTTAGCCCTAGGGCTAACCAGCTGCACCCTGCCCCAAGTCAGCGCTGAATCCCGCCTATTTCTGGATGTTTCCCTTGAATTTCTGGGGGAATATGACCTACCCAAACAAGACTTTGACGGGACGCCTGTGGGGGGACTATCAGCCATTGCCTATGACGGCGGGCGCGATCGCTTCTACGCCCTGTCAGACGATCGCAGCGTCCTAGCCCCCGCCCGGTTTTATACCCTCAACATTGACTGGGATCAGCCCCGTCGGCAAATTCAAGCAGTTCAGGTTGAAGACGTCACCCTACTGCGAGATCAGACTGGGGATCTGTATGCCCGAAACAGCATAGACCCCGAAGGCATGGCCCTAACCCCGCGCAACACCCTGCTGATTAGCAGTGAAGGCGTGCCCAGGGCTGACGCACTACCTTTCATCGCCGAGTATGACCTAGCGGGCAACTGGCTGGCCGACCTGCGCATCCCTAGCCGCTATCTGCCAGATCCCGAGGGAGAGGTCGAGCAAGGCATCCAGGAAAACCTGGGGTTTGAAGCCCTCACCACCAACTGGCTCGGGGCAACCGGCAGTGGCGGCAATCCCGCCTGGGTGGATCCGTTCCGGGTCTTTACCGCCACTGAGTCCGCCTTAATTCAAGACATCCACGAAGATCCGGCAGTGCCCCCCCGCAATCGCTTTCTGCACTACCTACTCGACGCCAGCCAGTCCACCCTGATATCCGAACACCTCTACCCCCTAAGTCTGGCCCCCTTTGGCGGCCTCTTTCACGGACTTTCGGCCCTAACCTTGATTGATCAGGGAGGACACTTCCTCTCCCTAGAGCGCACCTTTGGCTTGACCGGCTTCACCGTCAAGCTGTTTCAGCTCGCCTCTGGCGGAGCCACAGACACCTCCAGCATTCCCAGCTTCAGCGGTGACGTGGGCGGCATTGCCCCCATTCGCAAGCAGCTCATCCTTGACCTGACGGCGTTGGGTATCCCGCTAGACAACTTAGAGGGCATGACCCTGGGGCCACCCCTAGCAGACGGCGGGCAAAGCCTGATTTTGGTCAGCGATGATAATTTTGATGACAACCAAATCAATCAATTTCTGTTATTTCGCTTAGATATAAACTAACCAGACTTGGGCTGGCATTCGCACAGCTCAAGCCAGGGCTGCCCCTCCCTTGGAGACCGTTTTGGGGGGAACACCGTCCCAGCACTGTCCTGTGGGCGTCCCCTGAATCGACTACAGTAAAAACAAGACTAAGAAACCGCTATCGACACGATTTAGAGGGTATTTCAGTATGCACCTGAGTGAAATAACTCACCCCAACCAGTTGCATGGTCTATCCATACATCAGCTTGAACAAATCGCCCGT
>PXDR01000422.1 GCA_003566335.1 Cyanobacteria bacterium T3Sed10_344R1 | reverse complement strand
GTATGAGCAAGCCCAGCTCAATCAAGTGTTTAATCTAGCCGCTGGCTTTGATCTGATTCATTCCCATATTGGTGAGGCCGCCTTGCCCTACGGGAACTGTTCTCAGACGCTGGTGGTGCATACTCTGCATGGACCGTTTACGCCGACAACGGCGCAGCTATTTAGCCAACATCGCGGCCAGAATTTGATCAGTGTGTCCAGGTCTCAGCAGCGCCCCGATCTGGCGTTGAACTATGTCGCCACGGTTTACAATGCGATCGCAACCGAAACCTTCAACTTTTATCCCCAGCCCAGTCAGCCCCCCTACCTAGCATTTCTGGGGCGGATGTCGCCGGAGAAAGGGCCTCAGATTGCGATCGCAATCGCCAAACGCAGCGGCTGGCCGCTCAAAATGGCGGGCAAGGTTGACGCCGAAAACCAGGTCTTCTTTGATCAAGAAATTGCCCCCCAGATTGACGATCAGCAGGTTCAGTTTCTGGGAGAAATCACCCACGAGCAAAAGAACCGGCTGATGGGGAACGCCAGCGCCACCCTATTCCCGATTACCTGGCCCGAACCTTTCGGACTGGTGATGACCGAATCCATGGCTAGCGGTACCCCCGTGATTGCCATGGCCATCGGCGCTGCCCCCGAAATCATCGTCGATCGCAAAACCGGGTTTCTCTGTCAAACCCTGGAAGACTGCCTGGCCGCAGTGGCCCAAATTCCCCAGATCGATCGCCAAGCCTGCCGCGACCACGTCAGCGTCAATTTTGGGGTGAAGCGCATGGTAGATGACTACGAAGCCGTTTACCGTCGCTTACTCTGTGAACATCTGCCCCCGAAAATTCGCTCGCCCCAGAGTCTTCTGGCGTCCAACTACGCCGCTGCGGTCTCCGCTGTCCCCACTGCCCCCACCCAACTCTCCACCCCACCCCTAATTCACAGCCGACAACCGCCGCTTTAACCAGAGGCTGACCTGCCCCCCTCAGCCCCCAGCAACCGCTCCCCAGCCCCCAACCTAATAAGCCAAGCCCTGATGGTAGACGCGTTCAATCCGGCCACTGATCCCACCATAAACCCCCTATCCCCAGGTCTTGACATTGTGGAGTCAGAGGGTCGAACCTTTGCCCCGGCCCAGCAGGTGCCGATTCCCGAATGGCCCTGCACCACCGTCAAACGCCAGCAGCCCACCCTCACCCTCAAAGACAACGATCTCTTTTTAATTACCGACACCCTGGGCAACATCGTGGGCTGTGCTGACGGTGAGCAAACCCACACCAGCCTGGGCCTATTTTGCCGAGATACGCGGTTTCTCAGTCGGTTAGAGCTTCAGTTTGAGGGCCACCCGCCAATTTTGCTCAGCAGCACCGCCCAGCGGGGCTTTGCCCTGTCTGCCCTCTGCGCCAATCCCTACATTGTCGGCGACAGTCAGCGGGCTGCAATTCCGGCGGAGACCATCGGCATTCGTCGAGATTTAGTGCTTCAGGGCGGTCTGTTTGAAGAACTCACCCTCACTAACTACGGCACCCAAACCGTGGATTTTGAGTTGAGTCTCAGTTTTGACGCCGATTTTGCCGATCTGTTTGAAATTCGGGGTCGGGTACGGCCCAAAACAGGTCAAAAGCTGCGGCAGGTTTACCTGTCAGAAGCCTCGGCAGAGAAGCCGGTAAAGCGCCCGATTTTTGAAGATCGTCGCCGGTCTGGGGACACTGGCGACTTGACCCTGGCCTATCAGGGGGTCGATCACCTGCTGATGGAATCCCGGGTGCAGTTCTATCAGCGGCAGCCTGACCAGGTAAAAGGCTACACCGCTATTTGGCGGGTGCGATTGCCCAGCCACGAAACTGAGGTTTTAGGCTATCGGCTCCAGTCTTTTTTGGACAACCAGCCCACCTCAACCGTGGGGATTCCGGCGACCCTCAGCCAGGCAACTGCCGCAGAAATGATGGAAGAAAAGCAGTGGCGCGATGGCGTCACCTGCATCCGCACGGACAACCGCACCGTCAATCAAATTATTGAGCGGGCCGAACAGGACACCTATCTATTGGGGCAAACCTTTGGGGAAAACAAGGTGCTGTCTGCGGGCATTCCCTGGTTCTCTACGTTATTTGGCCGGGATTCGATCATTGCCGCCATGCAAACCCTGGTGTTCAACCCAGATTTGGCGATGCAAACCCTAACGGTGTTGGCGGCTTACCAGGGGCAAACAACCGATGACTGGCGAGAAGAAGAGCCTGGCAAGATTCTCCATGAACTGCGGCTGGGGGAAATGTCCCGAGCTGGAGAAGTGCCCCACACTCCGTACTACGGCACGGTGGACGCAACGCCGCTGTGGCTGATGCTCTATGCCGATTACTATGCCTGGAAGGGCGATCGCACCTTGCTCGATCAGCTCTGGGACAACGCCCTGGCGGCAATGGCCTGGATTGACCGGCGCTGTGCAAAAACCGGCTACATCACCTATGAATGCACCTCTGCTGGGGGCTTGCGTAACCAAGGCTGGAAAGATTCCGGCGACTGTATCGTGGATGCCAAGGGCAAGATTGCTGAAGGTGCGATCGCATTGGCAGAAGTGCAGGGCTATGTTTACGCCGCTAAACTGCGGCTGAGCCAGATTGCCCGCTTACAGCAGCAAACAGAGTTAG
This sequence comes from Cyanobacteria bacterium T3Sed10_344R1, assembly GCA_003566335.1. Classification (GTDB taxonomy): domain Bacteria; phylum Cyanobacteriota; class Cyanobacteriia; order Phormidesmidales; family Phormidesmidaceae; genus PXDR01. The sequence continues at coordinate 3,943 of PXDR01000422.1, read as the reverse complement.
CCAATCGCTGGTACGAAGAAGCCCGAGCCCTAAAAATCCGGTTTGAAAAAGACTTCTGGCTGCCGGAGCAAGGTTACTTTGCCCTAGCCCTAGACGGCGACGGTCAGGCCGTTGACAGCATCACCTCCAATCCTGGCCACTGCCTGGGGCTGGGCCTGATCTCCCCGGACAAAGCTCGCAGCGTGGCAGAACGGCTACAGGCGGAAGACATGTTCAGCGGCTGGGGTGTCCGCACCCTCAGCAGCAGTTCCCCTGCCTACAACCCCATGGGCTACCATGTCGGCTCGGTCTGGCCCCACGACAATGGCATGATTGCTGCGGGGTTGCGATCGCAAGGCTTCATTGACCAAGCCCTAGAAATCGCCCAAGGCATTTTCGACATGACGGCTCAACAGCCCTACCTTTGCCCGCCAGAGCTATTCTGCGGCTTTCAGCGCACGCCCCAGGGCAGTCCGGTGCGCTATCCCGTTGCCTGTTCCCCCCAGGCTTGGGCCACCGGCACGGTGTTTCAGCTCTTGCAGTTGATGGTCAACTTAGTACCCGATGTGCCCAACAACTGCCTGCGCATCGTCCAACCCACCCTGCCTGAGTCAATTCAATACATGTCCCTCAAGAACTTCAAAATTGGTCAGACCCTGCTCGACCTTGAGTTCGAGCGGTCGAATGAAGCCACCGCCTGCCGAGTCGTCAAAAAACGGGGCAACCTCCGGGTAATCATTGAAGTCTAGGCCAGCCAAAGCACCCTTGAATCCAGTTCATCAGGATCTCCTTCCCCTTTTTTCCTTAAGAACTAACCCCGACGCTAAAATCCGCTGCGGTTGACGGTAGAGTATCTGTCATAATCTGCATGGAGTTTTCGCAGCAGTTGTGGTTATATCCTGATGCCCTCCAACTTTTATCATCTGATTGCTTTCGCCATCTCTGCTCTGATTGTGCTGCTGTCTACCCCAGTGGTTAAGCAAATTGGCCTGCAAAGCGGTCGCGTTGATTTGCCGGGGGGGCGAAAAGTTCACAGTCAGCCGATGGTGCGGCTTGGGGGCGTTTCAATTTACCTCGGCACCTTGGCAGCACTGCTAGTGGTTTGGGGCATTGGTGGGTTTATTGATGCCGGGGGCGATGCCCTGTCCCCGAGAGCTGAATACGAAATTTGGGGCGTTACCGTAGGCGGTCTCGCCTTCTTTTTAATTGGCTTGATGGATGACCTGTTTGGTCTATCGGCCATTAGCCGCCTGCTGATGCAGATGGTGGTCGCCGCTCTGGCCTGGAATGTGGGCGTCAGCATTGAATTTTTGTCGGTGCCGGGCTTGGGCCTAGTGTCGCTGCCCCTGTGGATTAGCCTGCCGGTCACGGTGATTTGGCTAGTGGGCATGGCCAATGCGATCAACTGGATTGATGGCTTAGACGGGCTAGCCGCCGGGGTGTCCGGCATTGCCGCCGTGGTGATGCTGATTGTCAGCTTGTTTATGGCTCAGCCAGCGGCAGCCCTGGTGGCGGCAGCCTTAGCCGGGGGAGCCCTGGGCTTTTTGCGCTACAACTTCAACCCAGCCCAGATTTTTATGGGGGATGGCGGCGCGTATTTCATGGGCTTTACCCTGGCGGGGGTGGGGATAATTGGCTTGGTGAAAGGGGTCACTGCCGGGGCAGTGCTGCTGCCTTACCTGATTTTGGCGGTGCCGATTGTGGACATGTCCACGGTGATCATCAATCGGCTGCGCACTGGGTCTTCGCCCTTTGTGGCCGACAAGCGCCATCTGCACCACCGCCTACTAGAAGCCGGGCTGTCCCAGCGGGTAACGGTGCTGTTCATCTATGTGCTGACCCTCTGGGTGGGCAGCTTGGCCCTGCTGTTTGCCGGAATGCCCAGCGGCATTGTCTACGCCCTAGCGGCAACGGCGCTGCTGAGCTACACCAGTTGGCATATTCGCAAGCTCTGCCGCTAAGGACTAGGCCACGGGTGTATCTCAGTTTGGAGCCCTCACCCTAAATCCCTCTCCCAGGTCGGGCTACTAAGTACACACAAATGAGTCCTGGGCTAGTGACCATCCCTCAAAAATGGCCTCAAACTTCCTAAGTCCTTGGCTCAAGGTTCGAATACCGGGTGGAGATTGCGAGCGATAACCCGACCATCCGCCTAACCGTGCAACTAACCAAGTTGCCCAAGGTAGTGAGCCCGGGGAAAAGGGATTCTGCTGTTTTCGGGTTTGCCCCTGCAAAGTCGGCATCAGATGCCTTAGGCATTGCTGTTGTTGAGCACTAAAGGTCACCGAAGCAGAGAGGGTCTCATCCGCTCTGCCTGTTTTGAGTTGGAGAATTCTCAGTGCCACCATCAGGGCCAGGATGGTGAGGCGTTCAATGGCTTTGACCGACGCTAAGCGGGTAGATTCAAGGTCAAGGCCCACCCGCTTCAGGAGAGCAAAGAGTTGTTCAATCCGCCAGCGCCACCGATACCACTGAATCACCCGTAACGCTTGTTCCAAGATATTTACTGGGTGGGTGGTCAGTAAGCGCCAATGAATCGGCTCTACCCCGGCTGGCGGCGTCACCTCTTTGGCCTCAACGGCATAGAGTGAGACAGATTCAGGGTAGTCGTGTACATCGACCTTCTGGGGGCGGCGCAGGGTGACAGGGGTAAAGCGAACGGCTAGCCAGGCTTCACGAGCCCCTCGTTCACGGCGGGGCTCGGCCACCACCTCAACAGCATAGGTGCCCTGAACAGGTTGCTGGCTGAGCGTCTCGTAGAGCATTGTGGTCCTATCCTGCAATCGTCGGTCACGGCAAGCCCTCACCAGGAGGTGAGTGGAGGCGTCGGGAACCCGAACTAGCTCTTCATAGATATCGCTTTCGCGATCACCGACGTGCGTCACACAGACAGCGTCCCCAGCAACCAAGCTGTTCTGACTGCGTTCGCTAGAAAGCAGCCATTTGTAAGATTCTTTCTCTTCAATCGGTAACTGCGGATATCGACGCTGATGTTTGTCGGGCCGACTCGGGTCGCGATGCCACAGTTGAATTGCGCTCAAGCCCAAGGGAAATCCACTCTCAGCATCTGCTACCAAGGTCGGATGGAGGAAAAAGCCCGCATCTTGATTGTTGCCGACAACCCCTAAGTCTTCAGGCTGAAGATGCCGGGCTTGAGCCTGAAGGTTAATTTCGCTGCTGTCGCTGATCGCTAACACATGACGTCCCTCGACCTGTTGCTGGCAGTGGTCTGCAGCACTCCTAACCAGTTCCGAGACGCTCACGTTCTGATTCTCCAAAAAGCGATAGTACCCCACCTGTTCTGCTCGATTACGGCTCATGGCACGGATGTTTACCGATTGCGCTCGGCTCATCGAGTCATATAACGCCGCCCCCTTTTTTCCAGACGGCTATCCCCAAAAGCGCTGCCCTGCGATGCTTCAGCGTGAATCAGGATGGGATTCTCCATGACAATTGCCCCACGATTACTGGCCGCATCCTACTACAACATGACTTGTGTGTACTTAGTAGCCCAAAGGGAGAGAAGGGGAGCCGGATTCAAAGTCCCTCTCCCTTCCTGGGAGAGGGATTTAGGGTGAGGGCCAACGGGGGGGAAATTTAGGCCGAGTGGTACTAGCCCCAGCCCCCCTTGGGCTTTAGCTCAAAGGGCATTTTTTGGGGTTTGCGCTTGCGGTATGGTGTGAAATTATTGGCTGGTACTTAGATCTGATGACAGAAACGCTGTGGCTGACGATTGACTGGCGTGAGGCGGATGCGGATTTGCCGGAGACTGCTCAGGAGAGGGTGACGGAGGCGTTGTTCCGGGAGTTGGCAGGGGTCGATGGGGTGGAACAGGTCGAGCGGGTGGCCGACCCAGCCGCGCCGGAGGGGGGCATGGGGGCAGCTTGGCTTTGGAGCATTCTTCAGGCTGAGGTGACGGGGGCAAATGCGATCAAAGCGGTGAAGGCGGTGAAGGAACGGCTGC
>PXDR01000036.1 GCA_003566335.1 Cyanobacteria bacterium T3Sed10_344R1 | reverse complement strand
TTTGCCCCAGAGTTTAGGGGCCTCCAGCACGGTTCATGACCGCTTTCAAGAGTGGCAAGCTAATGGCACCTTTGCCCGCTTTTGGCAGGCGGGCTTGGCAGAATATGCCGAGACTGAAGGGATCGATTCAGACGGCTCTTGATCCGATGGGAGAATAAAGCTGACAACTATCTAATCTAGCTTTTCTCCAGCTAGCCAGTGCTGTCATCACATTTCGCTCAGCCGAGGTTTTCGGATAGGCTCTTAGAGATTGGCGTTGCGTTCACGGCGCTGGGGCACTTCCTGCTGATTGATGCCTATCACGCCCTTTATCCCCTGCTGTCTGAGCAGTTTGGCGATTCCCTGTGGCTGAATACAGTGGCTATGCGATCGCAGCTTTTTAGTCGGCCCCGAACGGGAACAGCTCTATGCCAATCTCCGCCAGGCGACACCGCCCGAGGCCGCCCCGGACCTCGCCCAACTCACCCCGGCCCAGTTGACCTACGTGCAGGCTGGCCACAACTACTCCCGCTATGCTCAGCTCAACCATGCCGGTCTAGAGGACGAGGCCGAACCCTTTTGGCGAGATTTTGAGGCCCTGTCGCCTCCCTACACCCGCACCGCCCTCTCCCCGGCCCGCTACCTGCTGCCCCGTTGAGGGAACTAATGGAACGCTGGGCGGTGGTGAATCAGGCTCATGAACTCATCACGGGTGCGGGCATCTTCAGCAAAGACCCCTTTCATGGCGCTGGTGACCGTCCAGGAACCCGGTTTTTGGACACCGCGCATGACCATGCACATGTGGGTGGCTTCGATAATTACCGCCACGCCTTGGGGGTTGAGTAGACCTTGGAGGGCATCGGCAATCTGGGCGGTGAGCCGTTCTTGCACCTGTAGGCGGCGGCCATACATTTCGCAGATGCGAGCCACTTTGGAGAGGCCAATCACTTTGCCGTTGGGGATATAGGCCACATGGGCACGACCCAAAATCGGCAAAATGTGGTGTTCGCAGGAGCTAAATAGGTCAATATCGCGAACCAACACCATTTCGTTGGTGTTTTCGTGAAAGACGGCTCCATTGAGCAACTCATCAAGGGACTGGTTGTAGCCAGAGGTGAGGAACTTGAGGGCTTTGACCACTCGTTTAGGCGTGTCGAGCAACCCTTCGCGATCCGGGTCTTCGCCGAGGCCAATCAGCAGCGTGCGCACCGCCTGCCGCATCTCGGCCTCGGAAACCCGAGGTTGAGATTGGGTAGATAGGGCTGCGATCGCCTGGTCGGCAGACATGTTCTCAGCGGGGAGTTGTGCGGTCATGGATGAGCCTAACTGGGTAAGTAAACAACAAAAGCCGGTACGGGAAACGGTTTTAGGTGCAAGGTTGGCCTGATACCGGCAATCTTGCACCAGAAACCCTATTGCTCATACCTCGGGAAATAGTTCGATGTAGCAACACAATGAACACCGTGCGGTGGGTCAAAGCTAAGATGCTGCGAGCAATTCATCCACCCAAAATCCTCGCCGCATCCTTAGCGAAATAGGTCAAAATCACATCCGCTCCAGCCCGCTTGATACTGGTCAGGGTTTCAAGCATCACGGTCTGTTCGTCGATCCAGCCTCGGGCGGCGGCAGCTTTGACCATGGCGTATTCGCCGCTGACGTTGTAGGCAGCAACGGGCAGGGTTGTCTGCTGCTTGATGCGGTGGATGATATCCAGGTAGGCCAGGGCGGGTTTGACCATGACGATGTCGGCTCCTTCGACAATGTCGAGGTTGACCTCCTTTAGGGCTTCGGCGGCGTTGGCTGCATCCATTTGATAAGTCTTTTTGTCGCCAAACTTGGGGGCGCTCTCCAGAGCATCCCGGAAGGGGCCGTAGTAAGCGGAGGCGTACTTGGCGGAGTAGGCGAGAATGCCGACGTTGATCCACCCCTCGGCGTCGAGGGCTTGGCGAATCGCGCCTATTCGGCCATCCATCATGTCGGAGGGGGCAACCATGTCGGCTCCAGCCTCAGCATGAGCCAGGGCTTGTTTGACCAGCACCGCCACGGTTTCGTCGTTGAGAATTTCGCCGTCTTGCACAATGCCGTCGTGGCCTGCGCTGCTGTAGGGGTCGAGGGCGACATCGGTGATCACCAGCAGTTGGGGAAAGATTTGCTTGATTGCCCGCACAGCTTGGGGAATCAAGCCAGCAGAGTTGTAGCTCTCGGTACCCGCGTTGTCTTTCTTGGGGTCAGGGATCAGGGGGAAGAGGGCGATCGCACCAATTCCCAGCCCCACAACCTCCCGAATTTCTACAAGCAGCAGATCGAGGGAATACCGATGGCAGCCTGGCATAGAAGGCACCTCATGCCGCTGACCAATCCCCTCCATGACAAACATGGGGTAAATCAGATCATCAACGGTGAGCACCGTTTCGCGCACCATGCGCCGTAGCCCCTCAGTGCGGCGCAGGCGGCGGGGGCGATGCACCAGAGGCAAATCGACAGTATTGATCTCAGTCTGATCAGCATCGGCAGCGGTGACTTCTACTGTCGGTGTGGGCGAGGAAGACGGAACCATAGCCTTATGATTTGATAATGATTATCATTCCTGAGCATCCTACCCGATCTTGCGATGGATCGCGCCCCTCTTGCCTAAAAAATCTATGAAATGGTATCGGCAGTCGCCCTATCAGGCCGACCACGGTTTACGGTTACCCAAACCCTTTTCCCGTCATCACCTTCCCCCACACCATCACCTCGCCCCCACACCCTCCAGTCGCCAGGTATTTGCCCTGGGGTGACCAAGCCAAGGTCGAAAACCCATCGGCTGCCCCTTCGAGAATCTGGGCCGCCTGGGTAGACTGCTGCCAGAGGCAGACCCAGCTATCTTCAGCAGCCGTAGCTAATAGGGTTGACTGGGGCTGAAACGCCACCGCTGTTACCGGAGCGCTGTGCAGATCCAGCACGTGGGATGTCCACCTCTCGTCGGCATCCTTGGCTTTGGCCCACACGACGACTCCGTCTGCGCAGGCAGCCGCCAGCAGCGGTGAGCCCCCCTGGGGCTGAACGGTAGACCAAGCCAACTGACGCACCTTGGCCGGAAATCCCTGCATTTGCCAAGGGTAGGGGTTGTCCCACTCCCACACCAGGAGGGTGCGATCATTGTTGCCCGAGGCTAGGTATTGCCCGTCAGGGGAAATTGCGATCGCACCGCTAGCCCCACCGGTTTCTCGAATCTCCGGGGCGTTGTACCCATCGTCTCGCCGCCAGGTCTTGACACTCAGATTCCCCGACAGGGTCAGATAATCGCCGCTGGGGTGCCAGGCCAGATCCAGTACTGATGAGGTTTCAAACGCTGGTGTTGCGATTACCGATTGCTCGACTGCATCCCACACCTGGACGTAGCGCCCTAGGTTAAACGCCAACTCTGGTTGGTAAGGGTGCCATCGCAGGCAATCAACCCAAACTCTGGGGTTTTCTAGCTGAGTCAGTAATTTGGCAGATAATTCAGCAGAGTCTGCCGCCATCTGCCAAATTGAGACGGTGCCAGCTTGCCCCGCCGCCGCCAGAAACTTGCCATCAGCGGAGAATGCGATCGCATCAACAGACAACCCCTGCTTGTCTTGCAACGCCATAGATGCTCCCGTCCTGGCATCAAATACCACCACTTCTCCGGCTGCCGAGCAGCCAGCCAGCCGAGAGCCATCAGGCGACCAGGCCAGGGCAGTCACATAATCAGCGAGCAGGGTTTGCCAGGTCAGGTTGAGGAGAGGTTTAGGCATGATAGACAGATAATTTTAAGGTTTGAATTTTGAGGTTTAAGTTGAGTTTGAGAACTCGCGCCAACTCAAAACTCAACCCTAAAAACTCAAAACTCCCCCCCGACCAGACAGGCCCTAAACGCCTTCTCCAACCCCATCTCTTCCAAGTTCCGTCCAATAAATACCAGCTCATTTTTGCGGGTCTCGTCGGGTCGCCAGGGACGGTCTTGGCGGCCTTCAAACAGCATATGCACGCCCTGAAAAACAAAGCGGCAGTCTTCGCCCTTGATGTTGAGAATGCCCTTCATACGGAAGATGTCGGGGCCGCGATCGCGCAACAGCTCGCCCAGCCACTGGTTGAGCTTGTCCCCGTCAACGGTGCCGGGTTCGGTCAGGGCAATAGACGCCACGGTTTCGTCGTGTTCGTGGGCGGTTTCATTGAGAAACTCAGGATCGATCTTGAGGGCGTTGCCCAGGTCAAAGGCGTTGACGCCGAGGATGGAATCCATGGCAATCTCGGCGTCGCGGGTGCGGTAAATCGTTGCGATCGCATTCATCCCCCGAATCCGCTGCTCTAAAGCCACCAATGCTTCCTCGGTGACCAGATCCACTTTATTCAGCAGAATCACGTCAGCAAAGGCAATTTGCTCTAGGGCCTCGTCGGCCTCCCAGTGCTGGGTAATATGGGCCGCATCCACCACCGTCACCACCGCATCGAGGCTGGCCTGGGTCTGCACCTCGTCATCGACAAAAAAGGTCTGAATCACTGGGGCTGGGTCAGCCAAACCCGTCGTCTCAATCACTAGATGATCAAACTTGTCGCGCCGCTTCATCAAGTTGCCGATGATGCGAATCAAGTCACCGCGCACGGTGCAGCAGATGCAGCCGTTATTCATCTCAAAGATTTCTTCGTCGGCGTCGATCACCAGTTGGTTATCAATGCCCACCTCGCCAAACTCGTTGACAATTACCGCGACCTTCTTGCCGTGCTCGTGGGTCAAAATGCGGTTTAGCAGCGTGGTCTTGCCCGCCCCCAAATAGCCCGTGAGCACAGTAACAGGAACAGAGTGCTGTGCAGCAGCGACCATGATTGAGACCTCGCTTTATGAATGATAATCATTTTCAAATTATAAGGGCGAAATTGGCGTTTACGGTTTACGGCGCAAGGTTGTAAGCGTTGACCGGGCAAGCCGTCCAGCACCGCCGAACCCGATCACTTCAGCTTGGCTCCGTCGTGTTTGGTCATCTGACGGATGTTCTAGGCGATAAAAAGTTGACTTGCAGGAATTAGGATATGAGTCTCAATTCCAGCGAGGATGGCAACCGGTACTAATTGATACTTTTCAACTATTTCCTCATGCTATGTTGTGACCGATCAACTGGGTATCCGCCTAAGGCGGGACGGATCACCTTGTAAAGTTGCTAACAATGGGCTTCGACAAGCTCAGCCCGAACGGACTGGAACCGTTCGCCCTGAGCCTGTCGTTGGCGTAGCCTCCCCAGAGGGGATAGGGCAGCGCCGTTAGTAAGGGGGCAGGGCCGTAGAGTAAATAAAAATCCCGCCTTAAGTTGTTACCCGATCAACTGACATCGAGGATTGACGGCCATGGCCGAGACTCTGATTAAGATCGATCTGGATAAGTCTCCCTACGAGAACGACATGATCCATAACCGTTGGCACCCGGATATTCCGATGGTGGCTATGGTTAAGCCCGGTGATGATTTTGTAATTGAGTGCTACGACTGGACTGGCGGTCAAATCAATAACGATGACAGTGCTGATGACGTTCGCGATGTGGACTTAACCCAAGTGCACTTCCTCTTAGCGGCGTCGTAGACATCCCCAACGCCTGCGCCACCCTGTGGCTCCCCACTGGCATCTTCGATTTCGATGTCAATCCCGGTGCCGACGGCCCCCAGGCCCAAGCCAGTGGTGCGATGGATGTCCCCCTTTCGCCTGACAAGGAGTAACCCGATGCCGCTTTATGACTACAAATGCCGGGAGCATGGCCTGTTTCAAGAGTTGGCGATGCTGTCAGAAAGCGCCCAGCCCCAGCCTTGCCCGGAGTGTAAATCCCCGGCGGCGCGGGTGATTGTGCTGCCGCCTGAACTGCTGGGAATGGATCCGGCTCGGCGGGAGGCCATCGCCCGGAATGAGCGCAGTCAGCACGAGCCGCTGTTCTCAACGCCAGAGCATCGGGCCGAGGAGCAGGCACGGCATGAGCACCGACATGGCAAAGGCTGCGGTTGTGAGGAGCAATCCATCGCCAAACCGCAGGTGTTGTATACCGCTGATGGCAAGAAGTGGTTCCCGGCAGCTAGACCTTGGATGATCAGCCACTAGTGTGGAGCGGCAAGGGGTGGGGAGGGGTTGACGCCGCCCTAAACCGCCCTTAGAATTTATGGCCATAGGTGTTCCTCGCGGGCACCTTTGTTCCGCGCTAGAATCCAAAAACTTGGCGCTGCCCAGTGGTGTTCTAACCACCACCAGGCAGTAATCACCCCCAGATAAGTCAGCTATCTGGCGGCTGGCGCTAGTTTAGCCCGGCCCCCTGAGAGCACCGCTCGATCTGCCTAATTTTTGGCATAGAAGCGTGATGGGGAGCCGGGTTTTTGGGTTTTGGTTTTTCACTTGTTGCAATCAAGGAAATCCAAACCCATGTTGGAATCAACCCATGCCGCCGCTGGCGGTGGTTACGGTGGTGATCACGGCGATTGCCGCCCTGTTGCCGGAGATCAATTTCCGGCTCGTTCTCCTGATGTGCGCCACGTTCTGTTTGGCCCCGAGGCCGCAGTGCGTCTGACCATCAGCAACCTGCACCGTCGCGGCTATGCCGAACCCAATGACTGGTGCAAACCCCAGC
>PXDR01000554.1 GCA_003566335.1 Cyanobacteria bacterium T3Sed10_344R1 | reverse complement strand
GCCGACCACATCGTCGCCAACGTCACCGTGCAAAACCTAGTGCAGCTTCTCGGCGACGCCGCCCCCAAAGGCTACCAACACCGCGTCGATAACCTGCCCCTCAGCTCCGGCGCATTCGTGATTTACCTTGGCGTCAAACAAGCCGCCATCCCCCCCGACTGCCCGCCCCACCTGCAATTCCTCTACGACTACAGCGGCCCCATCGGCGAAAACAACAGCCTCTTCGTCTCCGTCAGCCGCCCCGGCGATGGTCGCGCCCCCGACGGCTGTGCCACCATCATCGCCTCCTCCTTCACCGACCCTGCCCCCTGGTGGCAAGGAGACAAAGCCACCTACGATCAACGCAAACAGGCTTACACGCAAACCGCCTGCGATCGCCTCAGCCAATTCTTCGACCTGCGCCCCGACCACATCCTCCACCAGGAAGCCGCCACCCCCCGCACCTTCGCCCACTTCACCGCCCGCCACCAAGGCAGCGTCGGCGGCCTCGGCCAACGCATCCCCCAATTCGGCCCCTTCGGCTTCGCCAACCGCACCCCCCTCCCCCGCCTCTGGCTCGTCGGCGACAGCACTCATCCTGGAGAAGGCACAGCGGGTGTAAGCTACTCGGCGTTGACAGTCGTTAGACAGATTGAGCAAGAGGGCTATTAGCTATTGGCTGTTGGCTATTCCATCGTGCCAACGCTCCCGCGTTGACACGCCCCTCCCCGACGCTCCCGCGTCCTCTAACCCCTGGGCGTGGGAGCGCCATCATGACGTTCCCACGCTGAGCGTCGGAACGATAGAAGAGGGCTGGCTGTTAGCTATTAAAAGACAGACAATGCCCTGACGACCCATCAATGCGAAGCGCGCCGACAGACCACCACAGCACCCCCCTTCCGTGGGGTCCAGGGCGGCGGTTACGCCCTGGTCGAGGGGGTCTGGGGGGAGCGAAATCCCCCCAGTCACACCTCCAACCACCCAACCCACCATTGGCTATTGGCTATTGGCTGTTAGCTATTGGCTGTTGGCTATTGTGGTCAGATATGTGCGACCGGCATCAATCATGGTTTGTGCTTGGCTGATCAGGGCTTCAGCATCCGACTGAGCCAGATTTGGCTGTAGATCATAGTCAGCCCGAGTGCGTTGCGCTTGAGCATCAATTAAGTAGCGGTGAAACTCTGCTGGAAGTTGACCTGTTTTAGCAAAGTGCTGGCCAAATGCACTGATCACTGCCGCATGGCTAGAGAAAGCTAAGCCTAACTGGTCTAGGAGAGCTTCAGCCACATAGAACATGGCATAGTAAGCACGGGAGACCGCAAAGTCATGGAACCCTTGCTTCATAAGATTTTGAGCAGCTTCTAGACTGCGCTGCGCCTTTTGCAAAAGGAACTGCTGCTCTGGGCTCATAGGGGGATACCTTCCTGGCGAATATTTCGCAACAGGGGAGAGTTCTCCGTTTCAAATCGCGAGCGCGGTAGAAAGAGTCGAGAAATCAGCAAAGTTTTCTCTAGACAGAGTTGGGCCACAAATTGGCTGGTACGTCGGAGTTCTTCACTAGAATTGACAGGGTCATCTAGCACGATCAGCACATCAATGTCTGATACTGGGCTAGCTTCCTGGCGGGCATGGGAACCAAACAGAATGACCTGTACCAGTCTTTCGCAGTACTCCTGAGCCAGATATGCTTTCAGGGTGGCCAAGACTTGATCCCGTTGGACATCTTTAGGGGCAACCATCGCCGTCTGTAAATCGTTCTATCCATCCTAGTGCCAGAAACTGCCACTCGCTCTAGATAATTGTTGACTGCTAGGTCATGCCAAAACTCCAAGTTCCTGACCACATCTTCTATATCCACCGCTGCATCACCCTTGCCCAGCAAGCCGCAGGCCGCACCGCCCCCAACCCCCTCGTCGGCTCAGTCATCGTCAAAGCAGGACAAATCATCGGCGAAGGCTACCACCCCCAAGCCGGACAACCCCACGCCGAAATCTTCGCCCTCAAAGCCGCAGGCCCCCAAGCTAACGGCGCAACCCTCTACGTCAACCTCGAACCCTGTAACCACCACGGTCGCACCCCCCCCTGCACCGAAGCCATCATCGCCGTCGGAATCTCCCACGTCGTCATCGGCATGGTAGACCCCGACCCCCGCGTCTCCGGCAGCGGCATCGAGCGCCTGCGCCAAGCTGGAATCACCGTCACCACCGGCATCGAAGAAGCCGCTTGCCAACAGCTCAACGAAGGGTTTATCCACCGCATCCACCACCAGCGCCCCTTGGGCATCTGGAAATATGCCATGACCCTCGACGGCAAAATCGCCACTACCACCGGTCATAGTGCCTGGATCACCAGCCCCGATGCTCGCCGCGCCGTCCACCAACTGCGCGGCACCTGCGACGCCATCATCGTCGGCGGCAACACCGTCCGCCAAGACAACCCCAACCTGACCTGTCACGGAGAATGCGATCGCACCCCCCGGCGCATCGTCATCAGCCGTCAACTCAACCTGCCCACCCAAGCCAACCTATGGCAGACCGAAAACGGGCCAACCACCGTCTTCACCAGCCCCCAAGCCGATCCCAAAATCCGCCAAACCCTAACCGATCAAGGCGTCGAAGTGTTCAGCCTCGACCCCCTCACCCCCGATGCCGTCATGGCCAACCTCTACGAACGCGGCTGCGCCACCGTCCTCTGGGAATGCGGCGGTGAACTGGCAGCAGTTGCGATCGCAGCCGGTTCCGTGCAAAAAATTTGGGCCTTCATCGCCCCCAAACTCATTGGCGGCAAGAAAGCCCCAACCCCCCTAGGAGAGTTGGGACTGACCCACATGGGAGACGCCCTGCCACTGACCAAACTCAGCCTGAAGCAGCACGGCCCCGACTATTTAATTGAAGGGTACCTGTAACGGCTCGAATTAATCGAACTAATCGCGCTTGACCTAGCTCACCGCTTGGTCAGAGACAATAGCCTCCGTAAACGCTGGAATTAAAGACAACTCACAATACTGACTGACCGGCTGATGGGTGCGCATCAACGCATCTAGCGCCAGCCGCAGATCATCCCGGCCTCGAAACCCCTCAAACCGCTCCACCACTTCTCCCCCATCGATAAACAACAGAGTCGGCAGCGTTGAAAGGCGATACCGATTCGCCAGCTTGAGATTATCGTCAGCATTGATGTCCACAACCTGAACCTGTCCAGCCCATTCGGTCTGAAAACAATTCAGCAGCGGCACAATCAGACGGCAAAGCCCGCACCAGGGTGCCCAAAAATGGACAAGGACAGGACTAGGAGAGTTCAAAACTACTTGATTAAATGTGTGCTCATTAACGGATAAGGACATACCTGCTTAACGGTGTCATCCATAAGTTTTGCTATTGGGATCATTGTAAAGGACACCTGCCCCTAGCGATTCTCAAAGGGAATTGATTGTGCCCATCTCCTAACATGATCCCGAAGAAACCAGGGCCGAATAAGTATAGATGCTTACGCTTCTATTGATAAGTCGAGTGAGTATAAACGCTTATCCTCCCATCAATAAATAGTATTCCCAGAACGCTCGACTAACTCACCTATGAACTGATCTACCAACTCACCTGCTGACTGGCCTGAACCAGTGCCGGATGGGCAAACCAAAACAGCAGCACAAACAGCCCCACCCCGACATAGGCCGGCTTCAAAAACTCCCCCAACTTCAGGGACTGACGCCCCTGGGCAATCGCCAGAAACGGCACCACCGACGTCCGCTGCCGCACCGCCTCAAACGCCTCCCCATAGCGTGCGCCCCAACGACGATCCCCATGCCACACCGCAAATAGGTGATGGGCAATCAGCCCCGCCGATGTCACCATCATGAAGCTCGTCCCTAGCCACAGACTATGGGCCACACACCAAATCACCTGCCCCACCATCTGGGGATGGCGGGTAATGCGGATAATCCCGGTCTCGTAGAGATGCACTTCCGGTTTCTGGATAGCCGCGATCTCCAGCAAATTGAACGTCGCCGGATAGAGAAAAATAAACGAGATCGCCGATAGGGTCCAAATCAACGGCTCCATCCCCGGCACTCCGTGGAGATCCCACAAAATCGCTCCGTCATAGCGATGGCGGATAAAGTAGATCACCAAAATCCCGGCTAGGGGCAAACTCGCCAAAGCAAACAGCACCCGATAGGCCCGCGCCCCAATCCGCTGTTCCCCCCAGGGACGCAGCGCCGCCAAACCACTGTGAACCACCGCAAACCCGATCAGCAGGGCCAAAATAATGCCGTGACTGGGGGTCAACCAAGACAAGCCAAACATAGGTGAAGACAGGAAATTATAGAGAGAAAGACCGGTAAGGGAAGCGCGCAACGTACCGGCAGCGTTGGTCGCCGTAGAGTGCATAACGCTAAGGCGAGGCTTCGCCAACGTGCAGCAATGCACCTCTGGGCTGAATCCCCCTAGTAGCCTAGCATTGGTGCGATCGCAGCTCCGGCGCTCCGTCAGTTGGGTACAGTAAAAGAGAAGTCTTTAATCCCCCAGTTCCCGAGCCAACCGCCCCGTCGTGGATATCGTCCCGCCAACGCCGCCCGCCCCGCCGCCCCAGCCAGAACCGCTGAAGCAGTTGAGCGACATCTACCAAACCCACTGTCACTGGATGACGCGGGCCTTAGCCCTAGCGGCTAAAGCGGGGGCGGCTGGCGAAGTCCCGGTGGGAGCCGTCCTCATAGCCAACCAGCAGGTGATCGCCGAGGCTGCGAACCGACGAGAGCGCGACCAAGACCCCACCGCCCACGCCGAAATTCTGGCTCTGCGAGCCGCCGGGATGCAGCGGCAAAACTGGCGACTGTCGGACTGCACCCTGTACGTCACCTTAGAGCCCTGCCCCATGTGTGCCGGTTCCCTGGTGCTGGCTCGATTGGGACAGTTGGTGTATGGTGCCGATGACCCCAAAGCCGGGGCCGTGCGTTCCGTGCTGAACCTGCTTGATGGCCCCAGCTCAAACCACCGCCTTCCCGTACTGCCAGGCGTGCTCGAAGCCGCCTGTCGCGACCAGCTCCAGCAGTGGTTTAGCCGCCGTCGTCATGCCACCCAAACAAACTGTCCCTCCCCAACTAAGGGGCCGTAGGAAAACCCCTTAGGCTTGAATCACGTCAGTCCTGCGGTATCTGCCTCACAGTCTCGCCATGGTTTCCCTTCCCTTCGTCTTTCCTATGTCCCAGTCTTCGGCTTCTAACCCCAGCCCTACATCATCCCTAGAGCAATCCCGCTGCTCGCCTTGGATGATGCCACTGGTTTATTTTTTGGGGCGACGGCTGGTGATGCCCACCTATTTCAAGCGGATTGAGGTACTCGGTCAGGAAAACTTACCCACCAGCGGCCCCGTGATTTTGGCCCCCACTCACCGATCCCGCTGGGATGCCCTGATTGTGCCCTACGGAACTGGGCGCGGCGTCACCGGACGGGATCTGCGCTTTATGGTGTCAGCGGATGAAGTAAAGGGATTTCAAGGCTGGTTTATCAAGCGGCTGGGGGGCTTTGCGGTGAATACCCGGCGACCGTCAATCACCACCCTGCGCCACGGCATCGAACTGCTGCAGCAAGAACAAATGCTGGTGATTTTTCCAGAAGGCGGCATTTTTCGCGATGCTGACGTTCATCCCCTTAAGCCTGGGTTGGCCCGCCTCGCCTTGCAGGCTGAAAGCAGCGACCCAAATCTAAACGTGAAGGTGGTGCCGATTGGCTTAACCTACACCCCCAGCTTCCCGCGCTGGGGAGCCAAGGTAAAAATGCACATTGGTCAGCCGTTCTCTGTGGCCGACTATGCTGAGGACTCGACCAAAGCTGGGAGCAAGCGGCTGACGGCGGATCTAGACCAAGCCTTGGCTACCTTGCTGAAATCGACCAATGCCGAGAACGCCGCAGCCGCAGAAGATGCCGCAGAGGATGCGATCGCATCCGCCTCAACCTCCCAGCCCTCACCCTGCGCTGCACAATCCAACCCGTCCGACTCTGCCCAATCGCAATCGGCCTCACCCCACGCCTGAGTGATTTAGCCAGACTTTTAACTTTTATAAGCCCACCCGCAACTGCCAACCCAGCAGCGCTCCCTGGTGCTGGGGGGCATGATCGACCGCCTTTAATCCCCATTCCCCCCCGGCAGGCTGCTGAAGCAGCGATCGCAGCCCCAACGTCGTCACTAGGGTATAGGTCTGGTGCAATCGAGTTTGGCGACCCAGGGTACGGCCCTGCAACAGCACCTGGCTGCCTTGGGGAGAAAGCAGCGTTAAGCTCAGGTCACCCAAATAGTCATGCTCCACCTCAACGGTGACGGAGAGTTCCTGCACCGGGCCGCTATCTCGCAGCCGCAGCCGATGGGTCACCCCGTCTTGATCATGGTCGGGGATTGCCACCCGTTCAGTGCTTTCGACGGTGACGGTGCGGCTAATTTTGCGACTGTCTTTAATCAAATCAAGCGCTGCCTGCACCGCTTTGGCGGCATTGACTTTGCCGTGACCAAACCAGAGGGAATGGCCCTGATCGTCATAGCGCCCATGGGTCAGTTTGAGCTGGGGGTCGGGGTTGGGATCGGTAATCTTATCGGCGGTCTGCTGCAACAGTTGCCGCACTTG
>PXDR01000198.1 GCA_003566335.1 Cyanobacteria bacterium T3Sed10_344R1 | reverse complement strand
GAATTGGCCCCCTTGCCCAGGGATCATACCCATAAAAGGATTAGCCAGCTTGACCATAGCGATGGGCCGAGTACAGGCTGCCTTAACCTGAACCAACAGCAGCCAAGACGCCACAGCCAAACTCTCCCCTGGCTAGCGACCGGGTGAGGGTTGAGTTTGAGCCTTCAGTTTTAGCTTCGAGACTTAGGGTGAAGTACCAAATTACGGGTTGGGTGGTGGCCCCGCGTCTGGCAGAGCGTCATTCTGGGTCAGATGGGCCTGAGATGAGACTTGGGGTAGTCCATAACCGTTTATAGGAGGATTAAACGGTTCCGTACTACCGCTTAAAGCCTGCTGTCTCGCCGCCACAAGGGCCGCCCAAAGCGGATCACAGGCAATCCGATATCGCCATTGCTGTTGCCCTCTGCCCCCAACTCGACTGTCTCTGCTCAGCACCAGGCCAAACTTACGCGCAATCTTGCAGGCCACCGCTACCGCGCTCTGGTCTGCATGAATGACCATGCGCCACAGCCGCTTTAGCTCAGCGGCATACTTGAGGGCTAAGCCCTTAATCTCCTCAGCGATGGGACAGCCTGGTTCAACCTTGCCTAGAGCCAACAGTTTGGCGACAAGGGGCTTGAATGCAGCGGCGGCGACGGCTTGGAGTCCGCCTTGGGGCAGCAGATGGACGGCTTTTAAGCGCTTTTCTAGAATGGCTGCGGCTTCAATGCGGTCACGCTCCCAGAGCTGAGCCGTGAAATCTGCCTCAGCCCAAAGTCTGGCCCCAGCTGCGGCAGGCTTTGAATCCTGCTTCCTAGGCTGGAATACCGCGCCATACCAAACCTCCAGGCTGTCCCAGTCGATGCCGGGGAAGAGGGTCAGCATCCGCACTTTGGCGGCTAAGCAACGCTGCTCGTAGCTGGTATCAGAACTACGGCAAATCTGGCTGGCCCATGCCGGGGTGTGGAGGCTGGGGTCAATCGTTAGTGCGGCATGATAGTGCGCGTCGTCATGGGCCAACTCTCCCTTCACCTCATCCCAAAGCGCTGTGATCTCAGGATTCTTCACGACTCCCGTGGTGACCACCTTAACATTGTGACCACTGGCGATCAGGGCATCCGCTAGGGCGTCAGCAGCTCTGATTTTGCTGGCCCAAGCCCGTTGCCGTCGGGCGGCTAGGAATTCTCGTAGGGCGGCATCATCCCTGTCTGGGGGAGCTGGGGTAAAGCCTGCTGCTGCGGCATATCGAGCCTGCTGCTGGTCTAACTCTCCCGTAATCTGCCAACGGTATGCCTTCTCCCCTGGCTCTGGCTGGATGTATGCCGGAGCCCAAATCTGTCTAGGGACAGCAGGTCGATAGCGGCCTAGGAGTTGTTTGTGGGTGTCGAGGTCTAGGGAGGGGAAGTAGCCCCAGACCTGCTCGAAGTAGGCATCTGCTGCATCGACACCGCCCTCGATGCTCAAGCCCGTTTTGCCACTGGGAGAGATGATCAGCAGTTGGGGAGCGTGGGCGGCTAGCCACTTATCAGGATTCTCAAAGAATTCCCGGTATCGACTGGCTTCGTTGGTGGTGCTGTCAATGCGCTCAATCCGCTCAATGCCCTGCTTACGGGCGGCTCGCTCAATCCGTCTGGCTTCAGCTTGGGAGGTGGTTACCACCACTTGGGGCCGCAGTGCAGCAGCAGCCAAGATGCCGCAGCGGAAGTCAGAAACCGGCGTTGCCCGGTACAGCGTCACCGGCCAAGGGGGAGCAGAGCGCTGATAGCGAATGCCGTAGGTGCGCTCGCAGCCTGAAATCACCTTGACCAGGTCAATCACATCCTGTTGAATGCCGTCTTCAGCCAGGGCAATAGAACCGCCGTCGCTGATGGCCCGACGCAGCAGCCGGATGACGGATTCCCAACAGTTCGAGTATCGATCCTTGAGGGTGTTGCCATTGGCTGCATCGGCCAAGGTTTGTCCTGCTTCGTCGATCACCACCAGCAGCGGGCAGGATTTTGGGATAAGTTGCTCAAGCCTTGGTGCGGAGTTTGGGCAGGCGACTACGCCACCGCTAGCGCGGATATCCATCATGAGTGCTTGCTGACTGTCGGCATCTGGGCCGTAGTCGTGGATGTGGGGAAAGCCCCAACTCTGGGCCACCTGCTGCCCGAGGCTGTTCAACGGAGCCAGTACCACAGTGATGCCACCCTTTGCGGCAAAGGGTATCGCCCAATCTATGCCCATTCGCACCGTTTTACCGCTGCCCATGTTGGCGGCAATCCAGTGAATTACCCCAAGGATGAGTTGCGGCAATGGCCCCATATAGCCAGGGCCAGCCCCGTAGAACTGGCAGTCTGGTTCTGCCTGTCCCAGGATGGCCTTACTGTTGGCGACTGCACGCTGCCGCCTTTGCTCTTTTGGCGTCAGTGCTGCGTCTAGCTTCTCAGTCAGCCACTGGCCCCGGTCTTCACGGGGTAAGGCAACTAGGGCATCATCGATCCCTTTGCCCAGCTGCCCCTCCCAGTTCAGATGGCAGGGCTGACCCTCAGCGACGGCGATCGCGGTGCCTAACTGCTGGGCCTGCTGGCCGACGGCTTGCCGGGTGCTGGGTTTTTCGTCTTCATCAAAGGCAACGGCAACCTTGCGCTCCTTCACCAGCGCCGCAATCTCAGGCCATAGGCAGCGCTGGCCCTTGGGATGCCATTGGGTCACGCCGCGCAGGGCAATGGCTGGAAAGCCCAGTTCGACCAGGGCCAGTGCTTTCTTGAAGCCCTCAGTAATGATCAGGGGAATCTCAGAATGCCGAAGGATGGCTTGCCAGCAGCTTTCGCCTGGATTGCGCTTGATGCCCCAGCGTGCGGCAATCTTTGCCCAGCAGGGTTCCATTGCCGGTAGCAGCGGCCTGGCTTCTAAGCCTGGTGGGGTTTCGTACTTGACCCCGCGTTTCCGCTCTTCGTCCCACCTGGGGGCCGCAGGCTTGAGGTAGGGAATTTCGGCAGGGCTGCCGTCGATGCCGACACCGTAGGCAACCCAGCCCCCCAATTCGATGAACTCGTATCGGTTCAGCAGTCGAGTGTTGCCGGTGGTGAGGTAGCTATCGTTCTTCTGGCGCTGGGCGATGGTCAGTTCTAGGAATTCTTCAACCGCCTCGGGGCCGCTGATCCACCTGATGTTGGCCTTAGTGAGTCCTGGACTGATGCCGCTAGCTGTGAACTCGCTCAGGACTGGACTTGGGAGTGTTTCGAGTGCCGTAGCAGTCTGTTGAAAGGTGGGGAATTGAGTCGGTAGTTGCATGTCTCTTTCGCTGAGGGTGAGCGGGTAGAGAACAACACAACCGAAGGGGAACTGGGGTTAACTATCAGCGAGTGAGCGGCATCTGTAGCAGCGAGCAGTTGAGGACGTTGGTACTGGGGACTATTTATCCCGTCTATTGTCAAACCTGCTACTCCCGAGGGTTAGCAAGACCCTAGGAATGCCTTGCTTTTTGGGAGTGAGGCTGCTGTTCTGACATAGCTGCATCAAGTTGACGCAGGGATTGTCACAGGGCCATAAATGTGGCCTGTGATACCAAAAAGAGCCTCTTTGGCGTTTTTTGATGCGAAACTGCACTAAAAGTGATGCAGATTCGACACACTTTTTTGGTTCTGCCCTTGTCGCAGATTCAGATTCGCTGATAGTATTAAGACCAGTTCGCCTTCGGGCGTGTTGATCTGTGGAGCCCTAACCGCGTGCCTGGGAAAGCGAGGGGTTAGGTTCCGGGTTTTTTATGAGCCTGTCCTTATGGACAAATCAAATGGATCGAAGTCAGAGCCCTGGTTGTTGAAGCAACTGGGGTTTCTGCATTTTGGGGGCTAGGTCATAACGGTGGCTCCTCAGAATGAATGAACAAAACTTTGGGAACATCTTAATCGATTTAGCGGCACTGGATCAGGTCATATGAACCTTAGGCAATTCTTAGCGTGATCTGGCCCAGGAAAGTATTGTCTCAGTCAAAACTGAACTTTCTGAGAGAGGATTAGGCCGTGACTGCTTCGATGGGAGCGCCCCGTTTAATGGCTTCCCACTGGGCCTCAATGGGAACGTAGTCGCAGTGGCAGATCATGATGCGATCGCTGGTGTCGAAGCTGGAGAAGTGCTGGATGCGGGAAACAACCCAATCCCCATCTTTGCCGTGGGTGACCCCATTGCCAGGATCTTCAAGATTCTCGTAGGCCCGGACGCGATCACCTACCTGGGGCAGTTCCCCTGAGTAGTTCAGTTCTTCGGAGAGAATATCAGTTAAGCCTCCGCTGGGCATGAGCTGGCGCTGTTCCCAGCCTGGAGCGTCATCAGCAGCTTTATAGATAATCCAGGTTTCGTTGCTAGTCATAGCGGCTGTCCTCGAATGATGTTTGCTCGCCTTTGAACACGCAATCCGCTTTCAGAATCGGATCTTTAGTCGGTCGTACCTCTTTTAAGTCCCAACCGTTCCGCCGCCCCATCTCCCTACATTGCTTTTTGTCGGTAGCGGCGTGGATGTTTTCCCGATTATCGCCCATCGTTATTTCCCTCCCTATCTGAAGACTGTTTTTTGGTGTCGGGCAGAAGCTCTCCCGATTGTTCGGCGTCCCAGATAGCTTTCTCAATCAGGTGCAAGGCATAAGCACTGGCAGATCTCTCATTCAGATCTGCCAGATGCTCAAACTTGTCTTTCACCCGCTGGGGCAAATAAATAGTGATTCGAGGTTTTTGTGAAGGCACTGATTCATCAAGCATTTGCCCCCTCAAGGATACAGAAACTTACCCGTCACACTCCAAGTATATGTCTTAGTAACATGACTAGTACATGTACTTGTGTTATAAATCTATCAGAACGCCTCAGAACGGCATAGGAACTAAGCCTGAACGGCCTAAGCAGTCCCATAGGCGTTCAAAAGCGTTCAGCACCTGTTCTATCAACGTTTACAAGAGTTCAGTTATGAACCAAAGCCTGCATAGTTTTTGCAAATCTAATGGTCTCAGTAAATCGAGTGTCCACGTCTACCTGACTGACTTAGGGTTTGACCTATCTCACGGAATGACTGCCGATGCGATCGCAGCAGCCAGCGCCAAATTTCTGCCTGACTTCCCCAAAGGGGAGCCATCTGTTGATCTGGAATTTGACTCGCCCCCAGAGGCGGTCAATGGGCAAATCCAACGATTCGACTCCCGTACCAATCCCTTAGTACCCATCCACATCAACACACTCAACCTCAACATCACTCAGGCCAATACCCGGCAGCTTGAGGATGAAACGGCTCGGTTCCACCAGGTCAGCGCAACGGCACTCCAGGGCATTGGCGAGTTTATTCAGGCTGATTTGGTGGGTTCAGTTCACAGTGCGATCGCTCAGAACCGTCATGCGGTGGCTGGACTCAATGCTCAGGCGGCTAGCAATCTGGCTAACAGCCTGGGAAAGTCCCCTCAAGCTCCGGTCGAGGTCGAGGACGATGTTTAGTCCTGGTGCTGGGCTTGAGTTTTGGCCTGGGTTTGGGTGCGATCGCATCCCTGACTGTCAGCCGCGCCCTAGTCACCCCACCTTCTTCTGCTTTGGAAAGCTCGAATTAACCCCCGCCCAAGTTGTCGAGGCCCAAGCGGGGGCTGTCCTTTACAGGAACCACTAGATCATGACTCAAATTCGTAACGATATCAGCCGAGGCTCAGGCCGTATCTATGCTGACCTCTGCGGCGACCTGATTGCCTACGATTGCGGGGTTGCCCTATTCGACCAGAAAAACACCGGTCAAGCCTTGCCATCCATGCCTGACGGACTGCGGGCCGCCCTAGAAGCAGAGCAGGGAGAAATTGCGATCGCAATCCTGGCCGATATGCAGCAAGCCGCCCACACCGAGACCATCGCCAGTTCAACGCCCGTTAACTCTCAACCAGCCCAAACCCTGCAACCAGAAGACCTTTCATTTCCTCTACCCCTGCTGATTCTGGGCGCTGTGGGTCTAGCCGCAGTCGGCATCAAAGCCGCAGCAGAACGGTTCTACGGCCCTAACGAAGCCGACCTAGACCGCGAACTAGAAGCCTGGGAAAAGCAGCTCGGGGGCTTTGCGCCCGTCGCCACCCTGCCTGGGGCAACGGCTGAGGTGAGTGTGAGTTCAGGATTGAATACAGGATTGAATTCAAGTGTGAGTCCGGGATTGAGTTCAGGATTGAATACGCCCCAGCCCATGCAGCCCATTGAGCTTGAGTCAGCACCCTCTCGATTCGACTGGGATGCCTTGAGCGACGTAGACACCCATCCCCATCTGCTCATCCTCGGCACCACCGGCAGCGGCAAGACAACCTTGGCCCGATTGCTGCTAGCTAAGCTCGGCAGTAGTGCGATCGCCATCACGCCCCATGTTGCTCCGGGGGATTGGCCCGAGGGCACTAAGGTTTACGGCACGGGTCGAAACTTTGCCCAAATTGGTCGGGCCTTTGATGGCCTAATCGAAGAGATGAATCGCCGCTATGCCCTGCGAGCGGCAGGGGGTGCTGAGTTCGAGCCTTGGTTAGTGGTGCTAGACGAGACCAGCAGCATCTTGGCGAACTGCCCCAATGCCGCTGAACAACTCCGGCAACTCGTCCGCGAGGCCCGTAAGGTGCGTATTCGCTTAATCGTCTTAG
>PXDR01000377.1 GCA_003566335.1 Cyanobacteria bacterium T3Sed10_344R1 | reverse complement strand
CCTGGAACTATCCGTTTCAGTTGGTGATTAGTCCGCTGGTGGGTGCGATCGCAGCCGGAAATTGTGCGATCGTCAAACCATCAGAAATTGCCCCCCACACCTCCCAGGTGGTGGCCGATTTAATCAGCGACACCTTTGATCCGGCCTATATTGCTGCGGTGCAGGGCGACGTAGAAACCAGCCAAGCCCTGTTAGCTCAGCAATTTGACCATATTTTCTTTACCGGCGGCACGGCCATCGGCAAAGTGGTGATGCGGGCAGCGGCGGAGCACCTCACCCCAGTCACCCTAGAGTTGGGCGGCAAAAGTCCCTGCATCGTCGAGCCTGACACGAATTTAGAAACTGCCGCCAAGCGCATCGTCTGGGGCAAGTTCCTCAACGCCGGACAAACCTGCATCGCCCCAGATTATCTGCTGGTGAATCGGCAGATTAAGCCAAAATTACTGGCGGCAATTAAAGCCACCCTGAAAGATTTCTTTGGCGAGAACCCGATCGATAGCCCGGACTATGGCCGGATTGTCAGCGATCGCCACTTCCAGAGACTAGAGCGCCTAATCAGCGGCGAGGTGCTGATTGGTGGAGAGACGGACGCCGACCAACGCTACATTGCCCCCACGGTGATTGACCACGTGGGGAATGACCACCCCGCTATGGCTGACGAGATCTTTGGGCCGATTTTGCCGGTGGTGGAGTATGACGAGATTGAGGATGCGATCGCATTCATTCGTCAGCGCCCCAAACCCCTGACCCTTTACCTTTTCAGCAACAGCAAAACCACTCAGGAGGCGGTTCTGACCCGCACCTCATCCGGCAGTGTTTGCCTGAACGACACCATTGTTCATGTCGCTATCCCCACCCTGCCCTTTGGCGGCGTAGGCGACAGCGGCATGGGGGCATACCACGGCAAAGCCAGCTTCGACACCTTTTCCCACTTCAAGAGCGTGCTGAAAAAGCCGTTCTGGCTGGACTTTGCCCTGCGTTACCCCCCCTACGACAACAGCAAGCTGGGGCTGTTTAAGAAGCTGATGGGCTAAAAGCTGATGGGCTAAGCCTCGCTCTGGTAATAGTCCACGCCTTTATTCACAAACTCAGTGGTAAAGGCTTGGGTGTAGTCGGTGTCGGGGTTGAGCACTTCGGCCTCGGCCATGGTCTCAAAAAAGGACTGCCAGCGTTCCTCGGTCATGGCCCCGATGCCCATTTCCTCAGCTTCACCCGAGATCACAATGCCGTACTCCTGCATCTTCTCGATGCCGTAGGCAATCTTGTCGTCGGTCATTTCGGGGTTGTCTTGCTTAATCAGCTCGTTCCCCGGAGCTGGATCATCAAAGTAGCTGTACCAGCCTTTAATTGAGGCATCGACAAACCGCTGCACGAGGTCAGGGTCGTCGTCTACCAGTTCTCGCCGGGTTTCGATGGTGCAGGCATAAGGGTCATAGCCAAAATCGGCCAGCAAAAACACCTTGGGCTCAAATCCGGCTTCTTGGGCGATCGCATAGGGCTCAGAACTGAGATAACCCTGCTGGGCGGACGTTTCATCGGCTAGGAAGGGGCCAGGGTTGAAGTTATAGGGCCGCTTCATGTCTTCGGTGAAGTCAAAGGCCGATTCTAAAAAGGGCCAGTAGGTGACATTCGCCGCTGACGAGATAAACACCGGGCGACCGACCAAATCTTCTAATCCGTCGGTGCCACTATCTGGGTGCGCCAGCAACACCTGGGGATCTTTTTGGAAGATTGCAGCAACGGTGATTTTAGGAATCCCCTCTTCCACCGCCTGAATTGCGTCAGAGGCATAGCCCATAAAGAAATCGACCGCGCCCCCCATCAACAGTTGGGTGCCGTTGACCTGGGGGCCGCCCATAGCGATGGTGACATCCAGGCCATAGTCGTTATAAATGCCGGTGGCTACCGCTTGATAAAAGCCGCCATGTTCAGCCTGGGCAAACCAGTTGGTGCCAAAGCGGATGGGGGTAAGCTCACCGCCATTGCCCCCAGTTGTGGCGGTGTCTGCATCAGGGGTCTCGCCGCTGGGCTGATTTCCAGCACAGGCGGCCAGCAGGCTGCTGCCCAGGGCCAAAGACCCGTACTGGATAAATCGGCGACGGCTGAGGCCAAACATAGACTTGGGTAAGATAATGCGCGGCTGACTCACTCCGGACTCCTCCTGGTTGACTGTTGAAAACTGCGGGTTAATCAGGGTTAGAGGTTGTTTGAAAAGGGCGTCCGCTAGTCAGATCAGTCCCGTTGACTCAGTGAATCACCTGGGATATTACTTGCTTTGACGGCTGCTCAGGTCTCAAAAATGACCTGATAGGTACTTTTCAAACAGCCTCTTAAGGCTGTGGGGGCAGTTGGGGCACATGACGGGAACTTTTGGCTGGGGGCTAAGCCACTCGCTAAACCGAGTTGAATAATCTGTCTTGGTATAGCGCATTTGGGCAGGGCAGGCTGAATCCAAGCTGGGATCACCGTTGGTTTAGGGTTTCCACCATCCACTGAATTACCTGCTGCCCCAGACGCACAGTATTCAGTCGGTCAATTTCTCGAATGCCGGTGGGGCTGGTGACGTTCACCTCGGTTAAGTAACCGCCAATAATATCGATACCGACAAACATTAGGCCGTCTCGGCGCAGGGTGGAGGCAAGTTGGCTACAAATTTGCAATTCTCGCTCGGTGATTTCGGCGGCTGCGACTCGACCACCCACGGCCATGTTGCCGCGAAACTCTTTGCCCGACGGAATCCGGTTAACGGCCCCAATCGGCTCACCGTTGAGCAAAATGATTCGCTTGTCCCCCTCTTTGGCGGCGGGAAGATAGGTTTGCACCATCACCGGCACTTTGCCCTGAAACGTGCTGACTTCGATGATGGAATTAAAGTTGCGATCGCCCCCTTCTAAAAACAAAATGCCTTCCCCGGCTTTGCCGCCCAAGGGTTTGAGCACCCCAGCGCCCCAGCGCTCCACCGCATCCCGAATCACCGTCTTGTCTTGGCTGACGATGGTTTCGGGGATAGCCTCTGTGAACTGGAGGGCATACATTTTTTCGTTTGCCGCCCGCAGTCCCTGGGGAGAGTTCATCACCAGGGTCTTGTTTGGGTTCACATAGTCCAGGATATAAGTGGCGTAAAGATACGGAATTGTCACCGGGGGATCGGTGCGCATTAACACGCCGTCCATTTCGTCTAGGGGCAACAGCTGGGCTGGCCCCAGGTCATACCAGTTTGGCTCAGCCAGCCAGCGATTCTCGCCGAGGGTAACCGGGGTAAGACTGACGGGCTGTAGCAGCGCTAGGGCTTGGCTATTGGCCACGCTCAGTTGAGTGGCCTGGGTAATCCAAACCTCGTGGCCCAAGGCTTGGGCCGCCTCCATCAGGGCTACGCTGGTGTCGTGCCCTGGGTCTAGGGTCTGGATCGGGTCGATGATGAATGCAAATTTCACGCCAAGTGTCCACGAGGTATCAGCTAACTCTTTACCACGAGTCGCCCCAGAACCGATCGACCTCACGCCGCAATATCCCTAAGTCTAGCGGGAGTCTGGCGGGGTTAAACGGTCTAGTTTGGCCAAGAAAATAGCAGAATGTACTGAGATATGTCTGGTAAAAAATATTGCACACCCCGTGTGTTCAGCGATTCCATTCCCTAGCTGGCTTGCATATGCTGGGGGACAGCGGTTGTAGAACAACGTAGACCGCTTGAGGAGATGGACATGTTGCCCAGAATTAGCCAAACCATCCTAATCACCCTAGGGCTATATCTCTTAGTTAGCCTGAATGCCTTAGCCGTTTCGCGCTCGTCAACTGTTCCTGGGGGCGAAGATCCGACCCTAACGGCCCCAGCCAGTTCGATGGTGGCGAAGGTGCGATCGCAGCTTGCCCCTTAACCCCGATTCCCCGGCTCGTGATTGCTTGATCGTGATTGCTGGCTCGTTAAAGCCGACAGAATTTCCGGGCTCGGTCAAATTCCGGGTCTTGCCACGAGTAGGCAAAATGACTGACCGAGCGCAGGTTGGGAAAGGCCCGCTGAAGCGCCTGCATTTGGGCCTCTAGAGTAGGCCGGTTGGGCAGTGACTGGCCCCAAGCCCCGGCCAACACCGGCTTGACAAACTCATGACCCCGAGGCCCAGCTTCGGCCATCACCCGCTGCACCTCTTCAACAATGCAGTCAGGCCGACCACACACCGCATAGGACATGGGATGCCAGCCCACCGAGGTGGGGAAGCGCTGCCAGTGCTGTAGCCGGGAATCGTAGCCCCCCTGACCAACGCTGCGGTTGCCATTTGGGAAGAATACCGCCCCGGCAGGCAGCCCTGCCTGCTGTACCGGACGACTGGCCTGGTTAAAGAAGTCCAGCACGCCCTGCACGGCATGGGCCAGGCTTAAGCGCCAGAGTTCACTCTGCAATTGGTTTCGCCGCTGGGCTAGGTCGGGAGGA
The DNA here is from genome assembly GCA_003566335.1 of Cyanobacteria bacterium T3Sed10_344R1. Taxonomy (GTDB): domain Bacteria; phylum Cyanobacteriota; class Cyanobacteriia; order Phormidesmidales; family Phormidesmidaceae; genus PXDR01. Next base: position 2,194 of record PXDR01000377.1, on the reverse strand, counting down.
TTGCCGGTTTGGCGCTCGCGTCCTTGCCACATGGGCTCAGGATCGTCGGGGTAAAGGCTGCTGAGTCCGGCCACATCGCCTTCAGTTAAGTAGCCTTGGCTCAAGAATCGCTGGATTAGGTCTTGTCCTGCTCGATTAGTGCCGCGACGGACAAAGGCTTGACGGGCGCTATCGCCGTAAATCCAAAGATCGGCGACCCGGCCCGCCACTGATGATCCGCCAGTGCCCAGGGGGTAGCGAATGTAGTCAAACAGCACCCCATCGGGTCGCCGCCGCAGGATGGCGCTGAGCACCTGTTGATAGTCGGCTTGGCCCACCGGACTATAGGGGTCAATAAAGACTTCCCCGGCGTTACTGCTGTTGCCCTGTCCGGCCCAGGTGAGGCTATCGGTGCCGGTGCCGTTACGGGCTAATACCTGATTGCGATCGCGCCGTTGCCCGTAGGTATAGCCATAGTTCAAGGCAAACATCCAGGCGTGCACCTCTAGTCCGCGCTTGCGGCCAGCGGCAATGGACTCAGCCAGCAAATCCCGGTTTTCGTAGCCTGGGGTGTTGACGACGCTGGGCCAGACGGTGGGGTTATTGGCCGAGGGTAAGAGCACCTGGCCGTTGTAGAACGCCTCGACGTAAACCTGGGTGTAGCCCAGGTTTGTGATGCGATCCATGACGGCATCTAAAACGCCGGGCTGGAGGTCACAGGGGTAGAGCCGAATCCATACCGCCTGCTGTTGGGGCCAGGTGCGATCGCGGCAACTGCGCAGTTGGCGGGCATGTTCTTGCAGGATCTGTTCATAGCGGCTGCGGGCCTGGGCCTCGCCGGAGAGGGCGGCCTGGCGCAGGGTTTCCTTTTGGTCAATGGCACTTTGGGAAAACTGACAGTAGCCGTTCAGCTGAGCGGTGGCTGGCTGCGGCCACAACACCCCCAGACTGCCCACGAGACAAGACAATAACAGGGATTGCCCGAGTCGCTTTCGCTGCTGCTGCCGACCCCGCAATCTTAGATTCCGCAACACCCGATCCCACGCCCGATCCCACATAAGAGTCTATTCCTACCTAAGTCGTGATCACCCCCTCAAGGGCTGTCCTTCAAGGGCTGAACCACGGAAAATTGCGATCGCAGGTATTGCCAGCCTGGCCCACCGGAAGAGAATCCTGCTGCCCCAATGACTCTCAAGCTGGGGGATCTTGTTCCTCATCCAGCATTGCGCCCAGGAGCGATCGCAACTTCATCCGCTGAATGTAGGGCCAACCGCCATTCACTTCAACATCCCGAAGCAAATGATAGAGGTGATGCCGACTTGTCGGTAATGATTCGCGAAATAACGTTTCGCGAATGTCTTGGTGTAAGGCTTCTAGCTCCCGCAGTAGGTGTAGCAGCGCCCGACAATCCGCTTGACGGTTCTGGGCAGCTTGGCGAATTAGCGCCGTGATCTGCTGTAGGTCTGGGGGCAATTGCTCAGCTGAGGTCGGCGAAGTCTCAGGGGAGTCGTTAGCAGATTGCGTCGGGGAAGATGGGGGCAAGGGGGGCGTTAACGGCCCCTCCTGCGGGTTAGCTTGTGAATCTCCCAGATTGGTTTCGGCGGATTCTCCCATCAACTGGCTGATGCTCCAATAACGGCAATAACGATAATTTATTCAGAACCTGGCTTGAGAACGGGGCGAAGACATCGGGGGATCGGTGACCTGAGGCCAGCCGCGTGACCCAACGTCCTAGCCGTAATAAAGCACACTAGGCCATGTAGAATGCTGATAAGGTTGTGCCAGACGCTGAATTCAGGGTCAATGGGTTGCCCCAATTAGTCAGGTTAGCCTGACTTTTGTGGCTTACCCTCGGTCAAGGATCTGCACGACGGCAGCCTGCTTGAGACTTGCACTTCGCTTTTATCGAGTATCTAAACAGCATTTGGCCTAACGGCACAGAGACCTTTTCTCCTTGCCAAACTTTAAAGCCATTACTCCGCTAAAACGGTTCAGGTTGGGAACGGGCTAACCGCAGTACCTCAAGATACGTGGCTACCGCAGTTGCCCTTCGCTCGCTGTCAACCGCTCAGGACAAAAGCCAAGACAAAATCCAGATTAAAGCGAGTGATTTTCAAGCGATTTATAACTACTGATGTTGAGGTATTGAGGTTGACCATGAGGTATCGTGCCCTTATTGTTGCGTTTCTGGCACTGTGTATTGGTGTCTTGACGG
>PXDR01000431.1 GCA_003566335.1 Cyanobacteria bacterium T3Sed10_344R1 | reverse complement strand
CTCAACTGCCCCTCAACCTGCACCAGCTGCTGCAAACGGTGATCACCGACTTTGCCGCTGGCCCAGTTTCCATCAGCGATCCGGCAACCCTAACCCAGCAGCTCACCGACTTCTTCCTACAGCGGGTGCGCACCCTGCTGCAAGACGAACGGGGCATCGACTACGACCTGGTTAACGCTGTGTTGGGGGATGGGGATGCTGAATATGCCGAGCGGGCCTTAGTGAACCTGCTAGATGTGTGCGATCGCGCCGCCTATCTCCAGCAAATTCGCGCCGACGGCAGCCTGGCCGCCATCTACGAGACCGTGAACCGGGCTGCTCGCCTAGCGGCCCAGGGCGACCTCGACACCCAAGCCCTTGACCCTGACACTGCTGTTCAGCCAGATCTGTTCCAGCAGGACTCCGAGCGGGCGTTCTTCGCTAGCCTCCAAACCCTGCTGCCCCAAACCCGCGCCGCTCAAGCCAACCGCGACTACGGCCAACTGGTGGCTGGACTGGCTGAAGCCGCTCCCGTGGTGAGCCGCTTCTTTGACGGCCCGGACAGCGTCATGGTGATGGCCGAAGATCCTGCCATCAAAGCCAACCGCCTCGCACTGCTGGGGCTCCTACGGAACCATGCTCGGGTACTGGCTGACTTCGGGGCGATCGTCAAACCCACGGCTGAATAATTCCTGGCCTACTGACCGATAAATTAATCCCCCGGCAAGCCGCAATCGCTTACCGGGGGATTAGTTGGTAATGGCCTGGAAAATCGCCCTAATTCTGGAAATCCCGCGATCCTTCATAGCCAGTTAGGGTGGCCAACGTCTCTAGGCTTTGGGTGCCAGAATACATTTCCCCATTGATTTCCCAAGTGGGGAAGCCCGTGATCCCAGCACTTCGGCACACATCAACCTGCGGATTTTGGCCATCCGAGTCGCATTCAATGTAAGGGACTTCAGCGGCGGCCTGCCGACCAAACAGCTGCTTTTGAGTATGGCAGTGACTACACCACCAAGCCCCGTACATGACAGCCCCTGATTCGTCTAACCACTGGGCCAGCTCCGTTTCTGCCGGGCCGGACGTAGTGGTAATCGAGGCTCCAGCTTGCCCTGGCACGCTGGCATTGGTGGCGGCGAAGTTGGGATTAGTCTGGGCATAAATCACCACGCTACCCGTGACAGCGACCACCGCCACAATTGCCCCAGTAAACCAGAGCTGCCCTGGGTCGTCCCACTCTTGACCGGCCAACACCAGTCCCAGCATGGTCACCGTCATCGCGGCGGAAGTCAGACAGTAAATACAGGCCGCCCCAATCTCAAAGGCCAGCAGATACATCAAGTACCCGCTGAACACCACGAGACCGACAGCCCCGATAAACATCAGCAGCTTTGTCCACTGCTCTAGTTTTTGCCGCAGTTCTTTATTGCGGTCGGGGTTCACTGCTAGGGGGCCAGCCGCCATCACTGCCATGCCGGTGTAGGCTAAGCAGCCGAAAATCGTCAGGGGGATGCCAAAGAGTTCGGCATAGGGGCTGGTCAATACTCGATCGCAGCCCTCTGTCGGACAGGCGGCACTGCCCCCAGTCAGCTTCACGAAGGTCAGATAGGCTGTGCCGAGGGCACCCACCACAGCAATTCCAGCAATCAGCAACCGCGACCAGCGCTGAATCCAGGGGTTAGTTTTTTGACGGCGGCGACTCATAAGTCCTCAAAACCCTACAAAAAAGTCAAGACAGACAATCAAGACGAACCGTACAGCGGTTATGAGCCTAGATCCCTGCCTAAACCCGGCCCAGTTCTCGTCCAGACTCACTAGCTTATTTCAGCACGGGTCAAGAATGAACGGCAACTGCGCTGGGGGATTCCGGGGTGGGCTCGGCAGTCAAGCCTCGCTGCATCGACTCCATGAATTGACTGACCCGAATCGGGTCAATCGGTTGCTGAATTTGGCCCCGACGCTTCAGGGAACTGGACACAATCACCCCATCTGCTGCCTGCATTAGCTGGGGGATGTTCTCCCAGTTGGCTCCGCTGCCAATAAAGACTGGCGTGCCATTGGCTGCTGCCTGGGCAAGCTCCAAATCTTCTAGGGTGGGCGGACTACCCGTGGCCCAGCCGGAGAGAATCACCCCGTCAGCTAACCCCCGATCAATAGTTTCCTGAACCGCTGTGGTCAAATTAGGAGATCCCAGGGGGCGGGCATGTTTCACCAGCACATCAGCCAGAATTTTGACCTCACTGCCCAGCTCGCGCCGGTAGCGCAGCAGTTGATGGGCCTGGCCTTCGATCAACCCTTGATCGGTGGCCATCACCCCGGTCAACACATTGACCCGAATGAACTGGGCTCCGGTGCAGGTCGCAACCGCTAGGGCACTGCGCGCGTCATTTCGCAGCAGGTTTACCCCAATCGGTAACGCCACCATTTGCTTGAGGCGCTGCACAATCAGGGTCATGGCGCTGACCACGGCGGGATCGACCTGATCCTTGGGGAACGGGGCGTCAAAGAAGTTTTCCACAATAATGCCGTTGACCCCGCCCGAGGCTAGAGCCGTGGCTTCTTGCTCAGCTCGGGCGATCACCGTAGAGAGGGAGCCTTGCCAACGGGCAGAAGTGGGTAGGGGCAGCAGGTGTACAACACCAATTGCCGGGTTGGGAGTGCGAAAAATTTGGGTTAAGTCCACGGAGGTCTTGTCTCGGACTCAGCAGAAAAAAACAGCTTGAAACCAGGGCAAACCCCTGTCCTTACCCAATCTACCTCAACCTGCGATCGCACCTACTGTCTTCTGCCCGTCTTCCCCCCAGCTTCAGCCGTAAATCCTGAAATAAAGCGGCTCCAAGCAGGCTTTGGCAGCCGTCAGCCAGCTAAATGTTGCGATGTGTTATGCTTACCCAGTGTTGGGCGCTCCAAACTGTTGATCTGTGCGTTAACTGCGTACTGGCTTTTCCAAAGTGCCCAATTCATTGGGCTCATTTCACTGAAAGGAACGCAGGCCAAAATCGGCAGCAACCCGGACTCCGTCTAGGTTTTCTCCCCAGCTAATGTGGAGATTCAGCCGCCTTTTGTTTCAGCCGCCTGACAGCTTTGGGAAATCAGTTCGAACAGCAGTTAATGACTTTAGGTCAACTTACGAGCAATATATGGAGCATAAACCAACCGTCGCGGTGGCTCACTTAGGGTGTGAAAAGAACCGAGTAGACACCGAACACATGCTGGGTCTGCTAGTCCAATCGGGCTACAGCGTTGACAGCAATGAAGAATTAGCCGACTACGTCATCGTCAACACCTGCAGCTTCATTGAAGAAGCCCGCACAGAATCTGTGCGAACCCTGGTGTCTTTGGCCGAAGCCGACAAGAAAATTGTGATTACGGGCTGTCTTGCCCAACACTTCCAAGATGAATTGCTGAGCGAGATCCCCGAAGCCGTCGCCCTTGTGGGTACCGGTGACTATCACCGCATTGTTGAGGTGATTGAGCGGGCCGAAGCTGGGGAACGGGTGAAGGTGGTTTCCGCTGAACCCACCTACATCGCTGATGAACTGGTGCCCCGGTATCGCACTACCACAGAAGGGGTGGCGTACCTGCGGGTCGCCGAGGGCTGTAACTATCGCTGCGCTTTCTGCATCATTCCTCACCTGCGAGGCAATCAGCGTTCCCGCTCGATTGAGTCGATTGTGGCCGAAGCTCACCAGCTCGCGGCAGAAGGGGTGAAGGAAATCGTGCTGATTTCTCAAATCACCACCAACTACGGGGCTGACCTCTACGGCAAGCCTCAGCTGGCCGAGCTCCTGCGAGCCCTGGGTGAGGTAGATGTGCCCTGGATTCGAATGCACTACGCCTATCCCACCGGGTTAACCCCTGAGGTGATTGCCGCCATCCAAGAGACCCCCAACGTCTTGCCCTATCTAGATTTGCCGCTCCAGCATTCCCATCCTGAAATGCTGAAGTCTATGAATCGCCCCTGGCAAGGTCGGGTCAATGATCAAATCATTGAGCGCATCAAAGCGGCTCTACCTGATGCGGTGTTGCGAACTACCTTCATCGTTGGGTTCCCAGGGGAAACTGAAGAGCAGTTCCAGCATTTGCTGGCATTTGTGAATCGCCATCAGTTTGATCACGTGGGGGTCTTTACCTTCTCTGCTGAAGCAGGCACCCCAGCCTACGATTTGCCCAATCCAGTCCCCCAAGCCGTGATGGATCAGCGGCGAGAGCAGCTGATGTTGGCGCAGCAACCCTTGTCGTATCGGGCCAACCAAGCCCAAATTGGCCAGGTGGTTGATGTGCTGATTGAACAAGAAAATTCCGGCACTGGGGCCAAGATTGGCCGCTCGTCTCGATTCGCGCCTGATGTAGATGGATTGGTCTACGTCCAGGGAGACGCCGCCCTCGGTCAAATCGTCCCGGTTGAAATTCAGGCAGCAGACACCTACGACCTATTTGGCACGGTGGTTCCAGCCCCAGTGCGAGTCCCCGCCACGGTCTAATCCTCAGACTGCTGGGCTGGCTATCTATGGCCTTGAGCGCCTGATTATCGGAATTTTGGTATTTCCCGCCTCGATAAATTTTTCTCACAAGGAGACTGCATGACTCTTTCTTTTAACAGCCTTGGGCTATCAGAAGCTCGCGCTAATCATCTCGAATCCATGGGCTTCACCACGCCTACCCCCATTCAGGCTGAAGCGATTCCCCACCTGCTAGCGGGTCGCGACATGGTGGGCCAAGCCCAAACTGGCACCGGTAAAACAGCGGCCTTCTCTCTGCCCATGTTGGAGCAGATAGACGCTAATGCCCCCACCGTTCAAGCCTTAATCCTCACCCCTACTCGGGAACTGGCGGTTCAGGTGAGTGAGTCGATTCAAAGCTTCAATACGAACCGCCGCCTGAATATTCTGGCCCTGTATGGGGGGCAGTCGATTGATCGGCAGATTCAGCAACTGCGCCGAGGGGCTCAGATTGTGGTCGGCACCCCGGGCCGGGTGCTGGACTTGCTCAGTCGCGGCAAGCTTGACCTCAGTGAACTGAGTTGGCTGGTGCTAGACGAAGCGGATGAAATGCTCAATATGGGCTTTATCCAAGATGTGGAGCATATTCTCAGTCAGTCTCCGGCAGAGCGACAGACAGCATTCTTCTCGGCCACGATGGCTCCGGCAATTCGGGAACTGACGGCTAAGTTTCTGCGATCGCCGGTCACGGTCACCGTGGAGCAACCCAAGGCAACCCCGTCTCGGATTAACCAGGTGGTTTACACCGTGCCTCGCGGCTGGTCGAAAATTCGGGCATTGCGGCCCATCCTAGAGATGGAGAATCCGGAATCTGCCCTGATCTTTGTGCGCACTCGGCGCACGGCGGCGGATTTAACTCGCCAGCTCCAGGCGGCGGGTCACAGTGTGGATGAGTACCACGGCGACTTGTCCCAGTCTCAGCGAGAGCGTCTCTTGCTGCGGTTCCGCCAGCGTCAGGTGCGTTGGGTCGTGGCAACCGACATTGCGGCCCGTGGTTTGGATGTTGAAGATCTAACCCACGTGATTAACTACGAATTGCCTGACAGTGCAGAAAACTATGTTCACCGAATTGGCCGGACGGGCCGAGCTGGGAAAGAAGGGGTGGCAATCTCCTTGGTTTCTCCGTTGGATAAGTACAAGCTGCGTCAGATTGAGCGCCGCACTCGCCAGAAGTTTACGTCGGCCCAGATTCCGACCCGCGCTGAAATTGCGGCTCGTCACCTAGAAAGCCTGCAAACGCAGGTGCGTGAAGCAATTGTCGGAGAGCGGATGGCCTCCTTTCTCCCGATTGTGTCGCAGTTGAGTGAAGAGTACGATCTGCGCACGATCGCAGCGGCAGCGCTACAGATGGCCTATGACCAGACCCGCCCCGCTTGGATGCGGTCGGATGGCGGTAGCCAGGAAGATGAGTCAACTGGTTCTTCCTCGGGATCTAAGTCCTCTAGCCCCACGCCCAAGCCTCGGGTCAAGCGCAAGTCCGCCGCCCGTCGCGACTAATCGTTAGGCGAGACGATTCGCTGGATCTCGCGAGATCTCTAGATCAATAGCTGATCTGCTGATCTATATAAGTGAGCCAATCAAGAAAGGGTGAGGTGCGATCGCATCTCACCCTTTCTTGATCACCCCGCCACTACGGCGATACAGAACCAGCTGGGTTAAGTCGCCATTAAGCTGTGTATGCCTGGGCACAGTTGCCTAAGTTCCCCGCAATAAAATAGAGAAATAAGGGCGCAGTTCAGCGTAAGCCTCACCAGGTAGTCTGAACTAAGCTGCCAAGTCTCGAAAATGGGAGTGGCCAATATGCTAGTGATTGTCATGGATAATCAGCTCCTGCAGCCCCAGGCTGTGTGCCAAGGCTGCCTAATGGCGAGTCAAGAAGGTCACCCGCGTTGGCACCAGGGACGGCTGGGCTGTGGACGACGGCTACAGGCTGGCATCGGGGCCGAAACCGAGACTGGCGAACAATACGAATGTCAAATGGGGTTTCGGGTGGCCCATATTCCCTAAGCAGTCTGCGATTGGCCCAAACCCTGCTGAAGCTGCCTCCAGAACATTGGGTTATCCTGAATGGAGTGGCCCAGGGACAGCCAGCTGTCTAGTGCCCTGTTTTACCAAGTTCACCACACCGGAGCTGTCTCTATGTCTTTGAATGGAACCGCATGAGTTAAAGAGCGTGCCTTTGGAGCACTGCCCTACTTGCTACCATTCTTTGCT